>JBDTMP010000417.1:0-18797 GCA_039934215.1 Ginsengibacter sp. | reverse complement strand
GCAATTAAAAAGAAAATATCCCGTTAAGGTGAATGAAAAAGTTTTTCAATCATTGCTGTAAATATTGATAAACCAAGATTCAGGATTGAAGATGTGTTAGGTTAACTGATTAATTGAAACTTTGAATAAAATCAAAACAACTGACATAAATAAAAATTTTCCTTTTTTAGTTTGGGTAACAAGTATCGCGATCGCTCCAATCATTTTCACTATTTTCGGATTACTAGTTTTTGGGGAAAGTTTTGTTATGCATGATTTATCTCTAATTCCAGTATTCGTAGTATTCGGATTTGTTTTTTCATTACCTGTTTTTATGATTTCTCTTATTTTTTTTAACCTTCTAATTCACAGGTTTTCTTCTAATCTTTTTAATTAAAACAATATTGTGTATTGTATCTGTTATAGGAGTATTCATAACTTTTGCTATTATTAAGGGTTCTCTGGCTTTTACTATGAGTTTAATATATTCAGGCAGTGTTATTATATCAAGTACTTTATTTAAAATTCATGGTTATAAAAAAATATTTCCAAACTGAGACACTACATGTTTAAACCTGCCTCTTTTTTAATAGTCTCTTATCCGTTGCTTATGAAAATCTAATTACCGGTAACGTTGGCAGACTTTTTGACTTCAACTTTACAGCTTACTTTTTTCAAAAACTAAAACCACAAAATGAAAACACTACCAGGCATTGTTTTGCTAACATTATTTTTTACACAAGCCCATTCGCAAGTATATGTACAGGGAGGTGTAAATCTTGCAAACATTACAAAAACTTCTTCCGGCCAAACCGAAAAAAATAACCTGCTTACAACTTTTAATGCAGGAATACTTGGACGATTTGGTTTGTCTCAATTAATTGATCTTGAAAGTGGTCTATTACTGGAGGGGCGCGGATCACAAGCAGAAAGCTATTTCACAAATTCTACCGATAATAATTATGTGAAAACAAGATTTAATCCCTTATACCTTGAATTGCCATTGAATTTGGTTGTGCGTTTTCCCTTGCAAAAAAATACCAATCTGTTTATTCAAGGCGGGCCTTATGCTGCTATGGGTATTGCGGGAAATTCTAAAACTGACTCTAAAATTCTTGGGGTTACTTCGTCCGGTACATCCAAGATTAAATTTAGCAATGATGACCCTTTCACCTCTCAGCAGGATGACGCGGCTTATGATAAACTTAAAAGATTCGACTTTGGATTAAATATTGGCGGTGGTTTAGATCTTGGCAAAGTATTATTGAAAGTCAATTATGGTTTGGGCCTCACAAAAATTAATTCAACTCAAAGTAACAACAGTGTTGATGATAAAAATAAATATCGCACTGTAAGTATTTCTCTTGGTATTCCACTTGCTGGGAAATAAGCTATAAATTATCTGAGCAAAAGCAGATAAGGCTGTCTGCAAGAAGCTGCATACGGTCTATGTTTTTAAAAGAAATTTATATAATCCTGATCCTGCTCTTTTGGAGAGGGGGGTTGGGGTGAAGCAATCAGACCAATTCTTTTACAACGTTTACTACCACGTATGGTTTGCCAAGCGTATAATAATGCAATACAGGAACTCCTTCCTTTTTAAGTTCTTTAGATTGCGCCAATAGCCATTCTGTTCCGACTATTTCCACGTCAGCATCTGTTTTAGATTTTATAATTTCATTGCTGAGCTCAGTAGGAATTTCTACATGGAAAGTGCGTGGTAAAACAGATAACTGTTTTTTAGAAGTAATCGGTTTGAGCCCTGGAATTATGGGTACCTGGATACCGGCATCCCTGCATTTTTTTACAAAATCAAAATATTTTTTATTATCAAAAAACATTTGTGTAGTTATATAATCGGCCCCGGCATCCACCTTCATTTTAAGATAACGGATATCGCTCTCCATATTAGGAGCTTCAAAATGCCTTTCAGGATAACCGGCTACGCCAATGCAAAATTTGGTTTTGTAGCCATCACGAATATCTTCTTCAAGGTAAATTCCATTGTTAAGATTTACTGTTTGTTTCAGGAGATCAATCGCATAAGCATGGCCATTTTTTTCTGGCTCGAAAAGCGTCTCATTTTTTGCGGCGTCTCCGCGAAGCAAAAGCACATTATCAATACCCAGGAATGCAAGGTCAATTAGTGCGTTCTCAGTTTCCTGTATATTAAAGCCACCGCAAATTAAATGAGGCACCGCGTCAATTTTATAATGATTCATGATGGCGGCGCATATCCCAACAGTGCCCGGTCTTTTTCGCACTTCTACTTTATCAAAAGTGCCATCTGCTTTCTTTTTGAAGACCTGCTCGCTGCGATGATAGGTTACGTTAATAAATGCAGGATTGAACTCCATTAAAGGATCAAGATGATTGTAAATGGATTCAATTGTTTTTCCTTTTAGAGGGGGAAGAATTTCAAATGAAATTTTCGTACCCTTATCCTCTTTTATGTGATCGGTGACTTTCATTTTTTAAAAATAGATGCAAACATAAGTTGTAATGAATTAAGAGCAAAAAGTTATGAATGATTGGGTACCCAAAGCAGAATTATGTATGAAAGACGATGTGGCATATGCGATGTTGAAAACCATTGATCAACCGTAAAAAAACCGCATGTTCACTTGTTTTGCAGTAACGTTGGAGGCTTGACGATTTTGGGATTTGTTTAATATTCATTCACTTACTTTTGTTAAAATACTTTCGCTTTGAACCAAACCATATTCGCAAAAGATCTCGTAAAATATTATGGAAAAAGAGCCGTTACCAAAAACGTTTCTTTCCAGGTGGGGCAGGGTGAAATTGTGGGTTTACTTGGCCCCAACGGAGCCGGAAAAACCACTTCATTTTACCAGGTTGTTGGCCTTGTAAAACCTGATGAAGGCCGGGTTTTTTTGAACGACCTTGATATTACAAAACTGCCCATGTATAAAAGAGCAAAGATGGGCCTTGGCTATTTACCGCAGGAAGCAAGTATTTTCAGGAAAATCACTGTAGAGGATAATATTTCCGCCGTGCTTGAAATGACAAAGCTTTCCAAAAAAGATCAAAAAGAAAAACTGGAATCTTTGATATCCGAATTTAATCTTGGCCACGTGCGTAAAAGCAATGGCGATGTATTGAGCGGGGGCGAAAGACGACGTACTGAAATAGCCCGGGCGCTGGCTGTAGATCCAAAATTTATTTTACTTGATGAGCCGTTTGCCGGCATAGACCCTATTGCTGTAGAAGATATACAGAGCATCGTAACGAGGTTAAAATATAAGAATATCGGCATACTCATAACTGATCATAATGTAAATGAAACCTTATCAATTTGCGACAGAGCCTACCTGCTTATTGAAGGAAAAATTTTTATAGAAGGCACCGCGGAACAATTGGCCAAAGATGAACAGGTAAGACGGTTATACCTGGGTCGTAATTTTGAGCTAAAGCGAAAAGATTATTTACATACAGATGCATTGAAATAAATGCGCATTGATACCTTCTTGCTTTGTTGAATAGCCATGTTCTGGCACTTCTGTTTTCAAAAAAAGCTCAAATAACAATTTCCAATAAAGCAATCAAACCATAAAGCAATTTATTATCTTGCCTTACAATGAAATTATTAAGCCCTGCCATATCACGTTTAGCGAGGTTACGTTTATGGGCTGTCCAAAATTGGATTGATAATCCCATTGCGGCTCAAAGAGATGTGCTTCAGCATCTCGTAACACAAGCTCAATACACTGAGTTTGGCAAGCGGTATTCTTTTTCAAAACTTTTCACCATGAAGGATTTTAAAAAGAGCGTACCTATCCGTGAGTACGACGATATAAAACCTTACATCCTGCGGATGATGAATGGCGAAGAAAATATTTTATGGAACACGCCTATTAACTGGTTTGCTAAAAGCAGTGGCACCACATCCGAGAAAAGTAAGTTTATTCCGATAAGTGAGGAAACGCTTAAAGACACCCATTTCAAAGGATCAAAAGACGTGCTTACAAATTATTATAATAATTTTCCTGACAGCGACCTGCTCACCGGTAAAAGCCTCGTGGTAGGTGGCAGCCACCAGGTGAATAACTTTAATGAAGAAATACAATATGGTGACCTGAGCGCAGTGCTTATGCAAAACACTCCTTTCTGGGGCCATTGGATAAGAACACCTGAACTCAAGATTGCCTTACTTGATGAATGGGAAAGTAAAATTGAACAGCTTGCTCAAAGTACCATCAATGAAAATGTAACATCAATGGCGGGAGTTCCTACATGGACAATCCTATTGATAAAACGTATTTTGGAAATCTCAAAAAAACAAACGCTTAAGGAAGTATGGCCCAACCTCGAATTATACATTCACGGCGGAGTTTCGTTTACACCTTACCGTGAGCAGCTCAACCATTTGATAGGAGCTCCGATAAATTACCTGGAAATTTACAATGCGAGTGAAGGATTTTTTGCTGCACAAAATGAACCCGGCGATGATGGAATGCTACTTTTTACTGAACATGGAATTTTTTATGAATTTATGCCGGTGGAAGAGTATGGAAAAGCAGATGCGAAAACGATTGGCCTCAAGCATGTTGAGCTTCATAAAAATTATGCTTTAATAATAAGCACCAATGGAGGTTTATGGCGGTACCTTGTAGGGGACACCATTCAATTTACATCGCTTCGGCCTTTCAAGATAAAAGTTACGGGAAGGCTGAAGCATTATATGAATGCTTTTGGCGAAGAAGTGATCGTGGAAAATTCAGATAAGGCCATCGCCATAGCATCAGCAAAAACGAATGCCATTGTAAGTGATTATACAGCAGCTCCTGTATTTTTTAGTGAGCATGAGAATGGCGCCCACGAATGGCTGATAGAATTTGATAAGGTTCCTGATGATATTAATAATTTTACGGCTACTCTTGATGAGGCTTTAAAATCAGTAAACAGTGATTACGAAGCAAAGCGTTACAGGGATATTGCTTTACGCAAACCCATTGTTCATATTCTACAATCAGGAACTTTTAGGGATTGGCTTAAAAAGAAAAGCAAGCTTGGAGGTCAGCATAAAGTGCCAAGGCTTAGTAATGACAGAAAATTGATTGAAGAAATTCTTCTCATAATCAAATAATTAATAAAGGATTTCATTGTAAAAAATTGTAAAAAAGATAACCGTTTAATTTATGGCATTATTAGAAAATAAAGTTTCCATTGTAACCGGCGGTAGCCGTGGTATTGGCGAGGCAATTGCTCTTAAGCTCGCTGAAAACGGTTCACACATTGCATTTACATACGTAAGCAGTGATGATAAAGCCAAAGCTTTGGAAGAGAAATTGAAATCTCTTGGCGTTAATGCAAAAGCATATAGAAGCAATGCCGGCATTTATGAAGAATGTGAGATGATGGTGAATGATGTGATTAAAGAATTTGGCAACGTGGATATCTGTGTAAATAATGCCGGGATCTCAAGAGATAATTTATTACTGAGAATGACACCCGTGCAATGGGATGAAGTAATGACTACGAATCTGAAAAGTGTTTTCAATATGACGAGGCAGGTCATTCGTCCAATGATGAAATCTAAAAAAGGAAGTATTATAAATATGAGTTCAATTATCGGTATGCGGGGCAACGCAGGCCAAAGCAGTTATGCGGCAAGCAAAGCAGGAATAATTGGATTTACAAAATCTATCGCGGCAGAGCTTGGTAGCAGGAACGTAAGATGCAACGCGATCGCTCCCGGATTTGTAGAAACTGATATGACACATTATTTAAAGGACGGCGAAGCAGCCAAAACATTCCTTGATAAAATACCTTTGGGCCGTTTCGGGCAGGCAGATGAAATTGCCGATGTTGCCTTGTTTTTGGCAAGTGATATGAGTTCTTATATAACAGGACAAGTTATAAGTACCTGTGGCGGATTAAATATGTGATACGGCTAAAAATAAATTGGTTAACGTCATAATAACCATCAATAATTTTTTTTTTGATCAGGCTGTGTTAGATTTGCACCCTTTAATGAGCAAAAAAATTACTACTATATTTTTTCTTTTGGTCTTTTTGATCCCGGTATTGCCGCTCAGGCAGGTAGGAGAACTGCTTGCAGGCGCCACTATGACGGAAGAACTACCTGAGACCGGCTCTTCAAAATCTGCTGCTAATTTTATGGATGCCAAATTATTTCTTCATTCTGCAAACCATGGAAATGGCAGTGGCTTTAATGTTACAGGTGGCTTTCAATATATTCATTTTTCTGAAACACTTCCTTTTCGTTTAGCAAGTGACGTGCAAACTCCTCCGCCCAATATCTTTTGCTAGTTTTTTCTTTTTACTTATCAGACTTTAATTAACTGTTGCTTTTTGTAACGGGTAGTATTATTATTTCCAAAAAAAATTTTAGAACAATGCAAAAGATCTTAAAGAATTTAGGTGCAGATATGTCTGCATCGGTGGTGGTATTTTTAGTGGCTTTGCCATTATGTTTGGGTATTGCCCTGGGTTCAGGCGCACCCATGTTTGCCGGTATTATTGGCGGTATTGTAGGTGGTATAGTTATAGGTGCTCTCAGCGGCTCATCATTGAGTGTAAGCGGCCCGGCAGCAGGCCTTACCGTCGTGGTCGCTACAGCAATAATTTCCCTTCCGTCTTTCGAAGCTTTTTTGCTGGCTGTAGTTATTGCCGGCATTTTCCAGGTTATCCTGGGCTTTTTGAAAGCAGGAATTATCGGTGACTATATCCCGTCATCAGTTATTAAAGGAATGCTGGCAGCAATAGGCCTTATATTAATACTAAAACAAATTCCGCACTTAATCGGCTATGATGCAAATTTTGGGGGAGATGAATCCTTCATTCAAAAAAATAAAGAAAATACGTTTAGTGGTATTATAAGATCCTTGAGTAACGTCGCACCGCTTGCCATTACTATAGGAATTATTTCATTGCTAATTCAAATAGTATGGGATAAAGTGCTGGTAAAGAAAAATAAAATCTTTAATTTAATTCCTGCACCATTGATCGTAGTTATATCGGCAGTTTTTATTAATTCGGTTTTTGTAAATCAGGGGCATCCATGGTCGTTACAAAACGGGCATCTTGTAACTATACCTATCGCAGAATCCTTTTCAGACTTTATTTCTTTCTTCAAATTTCCTTCTTTGAAATTCCTGGATTACCCAAAAGTTTGGACAACCGCTTTTATCATTGCGTTGGTAGCAAGTTTAGAAACTTTATTAAATATAGAAGCGGCAGACGAGCTGGATCCATACAAGAGAGTAACGCCCGGCAACAGGGAATTAAAGGCACAAGGTATAGGCAATATGTTTTCCGGACTACTTGGGGGCTTGCCACTTACATCGGTTATAGTGCGATCTTCAGCCAATGTAAATGCCGGAGCAAAATCGAAAACATCAACTATCATGCATGGCATTCTACTTCTTTTAAGTGTGGCTTTAATACCTAAAATTTTAAATATTATTCCGCTATCTGCCCTCGCAGCCGTTCTTATTTATACTGGCTATAAGTTGGCAAAGCCGTCGCTGTTTAAGAAGTTTTATAAAAAAGGCATGGATCAATTTCTTCCATTTGTCATAACCATTCTGGCAATTTTATTTACTGATTTACTGGCAGGAATTCTAATAGGAATTGCAGCGGGATTATTTTTTGTACTAAGAAGTAATTTTAAAACTTCAGTATTTGTTGTTAATGATAAAAATAATTATTTATTCAGGCTAAGAAAAGATGTTTCATTTTTAAATAAGCCAGTGCTGAAAAGAAAACTTGAAGAAGTACCGTCTGATTCCTACGTATATATTGACGCTTTGCGGGCTGATTTTATTGATAAAGATATTATAGAGGTGATAAATGATTTTTCAAAACATGCTCATTTAAAAAACATCAAAGTAGAAATAAAAAAAAGTACACATAAACCAATGCACATTCTTTTTTCAGAGGAATATATAAAAATCGTAAAGGCGCCAGAAAGAAATTCGCTGCAAAAAAAAGAAACCGTAAGTTAGCGCAGAATTTTATTTAGTTGACGGGCATTTATGATTTGTAAATTTTTGCCTGATTATTTAATTCAGAAATCTATTTTATGACTTCATACGAGAAGCTGCTTTTAGAAAATAAGGCATGGGCAAAACAGCAAGTAGAAGAAGATCCGGATTTTTTCAAAAGATTATCTTCTTTACAAGTTCCTGAATTTTTATGGATCGGTTGCAGTGATAGCAGGGTGCCTGCAGATAAGATTACAGGCACCCAGCCCGGTGAAATATTCGTACACAGAAATGTTGCAAACATGGTGGTACATACTGACGTAAATCTTTTAAGTGTTTTAGATTATGCTGTTGACCATTTAAAAGTAAAACATGTAATTGTTTGCGGGCACTATGGCTGCGGCGGTATAAAAGCTGCGATGACAAATCATGATTATAAATACATTTTAAACATGTGGCTTCGCAATGTAAAAGATGTGTACCGGCTATATAGGGAAGAATTATCAGCCATTGCGGACGAAGAAAGCCGTGCAGACAGGCTCGTAGAGCTCAATGTGAAAGAACAGGTGATGCACCTCGCCAAAACATCGATCATTCAGCGGGCATGGAAAAATGAACAGCGGCCGCAATTACACGGCTGGGTGTATGGATTAAAAGACGGATTGATAAATCCTGTGTTTGAAATGTCTGCGGGTACGCCTCTTGATCCCTTATTTGAATTTGATGATTTGTAAACAATATTTCTGAGCGGGGCTTATTTTGTTTTGGCTTTAAATTTTGCAATTGCTTTTTTTGTAAAATCACTTAAAACCAGCTTTCCGCTTACTGCTGCTCTTTCATTAAGAAGCACATCCCAATTTTCTGTTCCCCTCCAGAAATTTTTTTTCATTTCAGCCATTGCAACCGGGTTTGAATGTGCAAGCGTATTTGCAAGCCTGTAAACAAATTCATCCATGTTTTGAACAGTTTCATGTACTTCTGCATATAATCCCTTTTTCTTTGCCCAGTCAGCGTTTCTCCAAAGAGTAGAATCAATGGCAAGCTGGCTAAAAGCGGAAACTCCTATTTTTCTTTCAATTGCCGGGCCTACAACAAAAGGCCCGATTCCAATAGATAGCTCACTTAATTTTACTTCGGCTGTTTTTACAGCAATGGCATAATCGCAGGCTGCAGCGAGACCCACGCCCCCTCCTATACACTTGCCATGTATGCGCCCAATGATGAGTTTATTACACTTGCGCATACCGTTTATAAGATTCGCGAAACCCCGGAAAAAATGATGACCCTCTGACTCTGTCGTGATAGATGATAACTCGTCAAAACTTGCACCTGCGCAAAAAGCGCCCTCACCGGCACTTTTAAGGATTACAACCTTCGACTCGTGGGTGGACGAATAGTGTATCTCCTGCGTAATTTTTTCCAGGATTTTTCCGGGCAGGGAATTACTTTGCGGGGTAAAAAATTCAATGGTTGTTATTCCGTGTTCAGTGTTGGATTTTACATAGCCTTCCATGGATTCCTTTATCATAAAAATTATTGTAACAATGAAAAATTTATATTTTGATAAAAAATGCTTCCCTTAGATATTTCCAGTTCATTTATCTTAAATACATTTTTACTGATCTGTTCTTTAATGCAATTACTGATTTGCAAAACTAATGGCGGCAAGCCATGCCTGATAATAGAAAATACAATTAAACTATCAATATTGACATAATCGTGAACTATTCTATTACGAAAATCTTTTATGGCCTGCCATTTAATCTCTGGAAAATTCGCCTTGGTATTGGTGCTAACTTTTGCTGCCTGTTCTCCAATTTGCATCAGTAATAATAATGAAGCATTATAGTCTTTCTGATTATTTGAAAAAAGAAATTCATCGGCAGTTTGGTATTCTTCTGAGTAACGTAAAATTTTTCCAATTGCTTCCAAAACCCTCAACAAATAAAGAAGATCCTTATCCGCGTTTTGCATATTTTAAATCTCGTTTTGCCCTGAATAAAATGATGGGTTCAGCATATTTGCTTAAAACAATATCAACAGGGATACCAATATCTTGTTTTAATTTACTTCTAAATGAAATAAGAGAGTCTAAAGTAACCATATCTTCAATCAGTAAATCAATATCTTTAAATTCCTCATTTCTTGCAAAAGAACCAAATACTCCAATTCTGTTTACACCAAGTAGACCAAACATATTTTCCTTACGAAAATAACTTTCCAAATCATTTATATTAGTGACTTTCATTTCATAAAGTTAATATTTCTTCGCAACCATAGTAAGTATTGTTGCAATACCAACAACAGGGTCTTCTGTTTCATCTAATATTTCTACATACCATTTTACAATTCCTCTTGGGATGTCACTTCCTTTTACAAATGGCACATCAGGGACTTTTTCTCTAAGATCCTGTTCAATTTTTTCTTTGCACGTAAGCCTCACATAAATTTCATGGCCGGGATAAACAGGTTTGGTAAATCTCAATTCATCAATTCCATAATTCAGCAGCACAGGATTTTTTTCATAACTATTTACGAAAAGTCCGGCAGCGGCACTTAGTATAAAATATCCATGTGCCACCTGTTGCTCAAACATGGTTCCTTCGAAATCTGTAGTTTTAATATGTGCATAGAAATGATCACCACTTAACCCGGCAAATTTGTCGATGTCTTCACTGGTAATCATTCGTTTTTTCGTTATCAATTGATCTCCAATGTTCAGTTCTTCAAAATATTTTTTAAAAGGATGTGTTCCTGAAATATTTTCCTGCCCATCCGGCAGGCGGCCTTTTGCATTAGGCTGGAAAACATTTGTAACCGCTGTTAACATTGAGGGCGAAGCCTGTATGGCAACTCTTTGCATGTAATGTTTTACACCACGCAATCCACCCATTTCTTCTCCGCCGCCGGCACGGCCTGGCCCACCATGTATCAGCAACGGTAACGGTGAACCATGGCCTGTGCTTTCCTTTGCGCAATCACTGTTAAGTATTAAAATTCTTCCGTGATACGTTCCTGCACCAAGGATATAATCTTTAGCAAATTTTTTGTCGCAAGTAACCACCGAGCTACACAGAGAGCCCTTTCCTTTTTTAGAAAGAGCAATCGCTTCGTCAATATTTTTATAAGCCATAATAGTACTTACGGGCCCGAAAGCTTCTATATTATGCGCTTCACTTGTTCCAAATGGATTATCATTCATTAAAAGAAGCGGGCTCATAAAAGCTCCTTTTTTTTCATCTGCATCAATAAGTTCGACGCTATCAAGGCTGCCATAAATTATTTGGGAAGAAGCGAGGAGTTTTTGAACCTGCTCCTTTACTTCCTGTTTTTGAGATTGTCCGGCAAGTGCACCCATCCTCACATTTTCATTTTCCGGGTTACCAATAATGGTTTGGGCCAACGATTTACTAATTGCAATCCATACATCTTCCATTTTATTTTCGGGTACAAAAATTCTTCTTATGGCTGTGCATTTCTGCCCGGCCTTCGACGTCATTTCTTTTCTAATCTCTTTAATAAATATATCCCACTCAGGCATTGCCGGAGTTACATCATTTCCAAGAACAATACAATTCAGCGAATCGGCTTCAAGATTAAAAGGAACATTTTCGCGAACAACATATGGGTTCATTTTTAACTCTAACCCTGTAGATGCCGAGCCTGTAAATGTAATTACATCCTGTGAGCCAACATGATCCAGGATGTCACCGGCGTTTCCACAAATAAGTTGCAAAGCCCCTTCCGGTAAAATTTTAGAAGAAATAATTTCTCTTACAACCGCCTCAGTAAGGTAGGATGTTATAGAAGCAGGTTTTACAACTGCGGCTACGCCTGCCAGTAAGTTCACTGCAATTTTTTCAAGCATTCCCCACACCGGGAAATTAAATGCATTGATGTGTATGGCAATACCTTCTTTTGGCAATAACAAATGTTGAGCTGCAAAAGTGCCGCCTTTACTTAATCCAATGTTTTCGCCATCAAGAGCAAATATTTCATTTGGCAGTTTCCTTCTAAGCGATGCATTGGAAAAAAGATTACCGATACCGCCTTCTATATCCACCCAACTGTCAGCACGTGTTGCGCCGGTCATGTAACTTATTGAGTAGAATTTTTCTTTTTTGTCCAGCAAATATAACGCGAGAGCCTTGAGCATTTTACCTCTTTCCTGGAAGGTCATTTTCCTTAGCGCCCTGCTGCCTTTTGTCCTTCCATAATCAAGAATGGATGCAAAATCAAGTCCCTTTGTTGTCGCAAAAGCAATCAATTTTCCATTCACGGCATTGTACAATTCCTGCCCGTCGCCATCACCTTCTATCCATTTGCCTGTTATGTAATTGCTAAGTTTCATTAAATTTTTTTGGGCAAAGTTATTTGAAAATTATAGTTATTCAGAGCCAACAGTAGAACACCTTTTGGAATTCGTTCCTGTCATAAATGGGAGTTTTAGTTAATAAAGTTTATTAAATTTGGATTATTAAATTGAGTATTATGAGCATCGCCGAATTAAAATTAAAAGCCATCGAAAAGTTAACAACTCTTGATAATGAAGAGACTTTAAAGAATATACTGAATCAATTAGAAGGGAAGGAAAATAAATCAGAAGTGAAAATCCATAATTTATCTCAGCATTTTGAATCCATCAGTAATCGTTATAACGACGCTCTAAAAAAACTTGCTCAATGATTCTGATAGAAGATATTCTGCAGCTTCATAAAAATGAAGTACAAAAATATGGCGGTTCAGATAGACTTATTAGAGTCTGCTATTGCAAGGCCCTTTCAAACTTTTGACGGCGAAGATTTGTATCCATCCATTTTTGAAAAAGCAGCAGCATTGAGTGAAAGTCTTATTGTTAATCATCCCTTTATTGATGGGAATAAAAGAACAGGAGCTGTTGCCATGATAGCATTATTAGAAGATGAGGGATTAATGTTTTCTGCTGATGAAGAAGATTTCTACAATTTTACCATTTCAATTTCCACCGGAAAAAAATCATTTGATGAAATTGTTGCATGGCTAAAAGGACATGCGAAGTGATAAATATTCATACCAAATCAAACTGCCGCAAATGATGCATTGCATGCTTGTGCAATAATTGAACATTCATTTTATAATCAAGTTCGCCAAAGAAAGCATTGCCTGTTATGAAAGCGGGATTTTTGTCAAATGCCACAAAAAAATAGTCTAATTCCTTTTGTAATTTATTTATAGCAGATGACATATCTGGCTGGCGAGGCTGTATTCCTTCTTCAGGTATTAAGGGATTTTTGGTATTTTCTTTGAAGGGCTCTTCACTCATTAAAAAATCACGATACTTTTGTAATCTTTCACCTTCGTTTAATGCTGGCAGAATTAATTTGCCGCTTGCATTTTTCACGGCGTCTGTAAAGTGCTCCACCATTTGCTGCGAATTCATTACTCCCCAGCGTCCTTTCGCATCGCCCTTTAGGTTTTTTAAAAGCAAAATGAAATCATCTTTTAAAAAGGCTTCTTTTGATACAGTCATTTATTTAAACGCGTTATCATGAAGTTTTTGTTTTCTTCATCCGCGTATCAATTTCTTTTGTGAGAGCCAGGAATATTTCTTCAACAGTACCCTCGCCTTTTATCATCACGACCTTATTTGCTTTTTTGTAATATTCAGCTACCGGCGACGTCTTTTTATTATACTCTACAATCCGTGTACGAATTACCTGCTCATTATTATCATCAGTACGGCCGCTTGTTTCGCCGCGCTTTACGAGGCGCTTTACGAGTTCCTCTTCGCTTACATCAAGAGCAAGCATTACATTTATCGAAGTATGTTTTAGCACAAGGAGTTTGTCCAAAGCCTGGGCCTGGGTAGAAGTGCGTGGGAAACCATCAAATAAAAAACCATTTGCATCAGGGTTGTAATCCAGGGCATAACTTATCATTCCTATTACCACTTCATCCGGAACAAGCTGGCCTTTATCCATAAATTTTTTTGCCTCAATACCCAATGGTGTTTTACGGGAAATTTCGCTCCTGAGAAGATCACCGGTAGAAAGATGTTTTAAATTATATTTTGCAATCAACTTCTCCGACTGCGTACCCTTGCCACTGCCCGGCGGGCCAAATAAAATGAGATTAAACATACTTTCTTAAAACAATGTGAACGTCAAATATAATGGATGGTTTTCAAAATTCCTTGGGCACATGCATTATTGCATGAAAATGAAAGGGTAACGATTTTTCACTTTAACCAAGTCAAAGCTATTTATAAATGGAAAATACAAGTCATTACAAATATTTACGATCTTCCTACGAAAGCTTTTCGCAACAGGGCAACGATAAATGTAAAGATAGCGGAACCTATTACCGCCCATATTATAGGAAATGGTTTCCCATCAATGGTAATCTCAAAAAAATGTGGAAGGCCCATTCTCCCGGCCACCCAAAGCCCGATATAAGCCCCTATAAATCCAACAATAATTGAGACAAGGCATCCGCCGAGATCGTAGCCTGCTATTGCCTGGCCTATGCCACCACATATCGCAGCTATGAGCAGGAGTATCAAAAAGCCGAATAGTGTCATATTGAAATTTTTACTGAATATAAAATGAAATTTTTAAAATACTTGCATAATGATATTTAAAATTTGCATGGAATTACTAATTATTTCAACTACTTTATTATTGTAAGGATTTAATTTAAGATTGTGTCTTCGGAATAGATTATTTTTTTAACGCCTTCGCAGCTCCTTCATCTAAAAACCAATTTATCTCGCCCGTTTCAGGCTTTATTATTTGGGCAGGCAAAACATGAGGTTCATATTCTCCTTCAATAATACGATACAATATTTTAGATTTATTTTCTCCGGTTACCATAAAAGCGATATGGGACGCCTTGTTTACAATGGATGGCATTAGAGTAATTCTGTACATTTTTTGCGCCTCATTGTAAACAGCATTTACCGAATGCTGCGTTTCTTCCAAAAAAGGTGAACCAGGAAAAAGAGACAATGTATGGCCATCATCGCCTACACCCAATAAAATAAGATCAAAACTTTTTTGAGTATTTGCAAAATAAGTCTGCAAAACTTTTTCATATTCTTTCGCTGCAAAATGAGGCTCAATATCTACCCGCATTTTATGTATCTGCACCTGTGGAATAGTAACATGGCTGAGTAAATTTTTAAAAGCCATTTTAGCATTGTTTCTTTCATCATCAAAAGAAACTGCTCTTTCATCTCCCCAAAAAATATGTACTCTCTTCCAGTCGATCTTTTCTTTGTACTCTTTTGATGCTAATTTTTTATAAAGCATTTGGGGCGTCTCTCCGCCAGACAACGCCCATGTAAAAAATTCCTGGCTTTGTAATGTGGACTTTATAAGATCGCATATCCAGGAAGCCAAGCCTTCGGTTAATTTTTCTTTGGAATTATAGATATTGAATCTCATTTCTTTTTTTTCTTTTTAGCAGGCAATGTTACCCAGTTATGCCCATCCCTGGCGATGAGGGCTTCCGCATCCTCAGGGCCCCACGAATCAGGGGAATAATTTGGAAAGTCCATGGGCTTGCGGGTCTTCCATACATCGATAATAGGCATTACTACTTCCCATGCAGCCTCTACCTGGTCTGCCCGCATAAAAAGCGTGGCGTCACCGTCCATTATGTCATACAAAAGTGTTTCATAAGCTTCAGGGTCTTCGCCATCATACTCGTCTTTATAATTAAAGATCATATCCACAGGATTTAGGATCATGGCTTGCCCCGGCCGCTTTGCCTGAAAACGAAGACATATATCCATTTCAGGAGAAATACTGATCGACAGCCTGTTTGGCCGCCAGGTTTCTGCAGTTTCTTTAGGAAATGCAAAGGCAGGGGCGGGTTTAAATTGTATGGTAAGAGAAGTGTTTTTTTCATGAAGATGTTTTCCCGTACGAACGTAAAATGGAACGCCCTGCCAGCGCCAGTTGTCAATGTAAAATTTTACCGCGGCAAAAGTTTCAGTATTAGACCCCGGATCAACATCTTTTTCCTGTCGGTAACCCGGAACCTCTTTTCCGTGCATCCAGCCCTCAGCGTACTGGCCACGTGCCGCATATTCCTGCACCTGATCTTTTGTTATTTTTCGGAGAGCATGTAACACATCGGCTTTTTTGTTTCTTATTTCATTGGCTTCAAATGAAACAGGAGCTTCCATACCGATCATGCAAAGCAACTGCAATATGTGATTTTGGACCATATCCCTTAAGGCTCCGCTTGTTTCATAATATCCTCCACGGCCCTCTACACCCACCGTTTCGGCAGCAGAAATCTGTACGTGGTCGATATAATTCCTGTTCCATATTGGCTCAAATAAAGCGTTGGCAAAACGCAATGCCAGGATATTTTGAACGGTTTCTTTGCCCAGGTAATGATCGATGCGAAAAATCTGGTTTTCCTCAAAATATTCACTGAGCATTTTATTCATTTCCACAGCACTTGCAAGGTCATATCCAAAAGGTTTTTCCACCACAATTCTTGTGCATTTAATATCGTGGCAGAAATCTAATTTTCCTAAATTTTTTACTATATCCGGAACAAGTTGTGGCGCTACCGCCATATAGAAAATAATATTGGGATGGGAACCATATTCAGCTTTCTTATCCTTCGTTATTTTTTCAATTTTTTTATACTCGGTAGCATCTTTTACATCCATTTGTATGTAACTGAGATGGCTTGAAAAATCTTTCCAATTAGCGGCTGTTCCCTTTCTTCGGGAAAAATTATCTATCCCTTCTTTTAAATGTTTTTCGTATTGCCCTTTTGCATATTCTGAACGGGCAATGCCTACGATATCAAAATTTGCAGGCAAAGCTTTGTCAATAAAAAGATTGAATAATGCAGGGTTTAATTTTCTATAATTCAGGTCGCCACTGCCTCCAAAAATAAAGATAAGAGATGCCGATAGTTTTTTATAATCTAACATTGGTTTTTAGTTTGTACCTATTGGTTTTGTGGATACTGTTTCCGGGGCGGTCTCCCATTCACTATGAAAAATTCCTTCCCGGTCAATTCTTTGATAAGTATGTGCGCCGAAGAAATCCCGTTGCGCCTGCACCAGATTTGTTGGCAAAAGGTCTCGCCGGTAAGCATTAAAATAACTTAAGGATGCCATAAGCCCTGCACATGGGAAGTTACTTAGTGCTGCTTTTGAAACAACTTTTTGCAAACCTTCCAGCTTTTGCATCATCAACTCCGCGACTTTTTTATCGAGTAAGAGATTCCTGAGGCCTGCATTTTCATAGGCTTTTTTGAAAATATCAAGCAAAGCCGACCTTATGATACATCCGCCTCTCCATACGCTTACCACTTCGGGAAGTGGTATGTCCATTTTCAATTCTTCAGATGCTTTTGTAAGTAGCGCCAATCCTTGTGCATAGCTAATGACTGTTGCAAAAAAAAGTGCATCATGCAATAAAGTTTCAAATGATGCGGCATCTTCATCTATTTTCTGGTAGCTGGTTTTATAGAGCGCAGCGGCCTCTTTGCGTTCTTCAATAAGAGAAGACAAATTGCGCATCATTACTGCTGAGTCGATTGTGGGTATTGGCATTGGTACGTCGAGGCCTTCCTGGGAGGTCCATTTCCCTGTTCCCTTTGCCCCTGCCTTATCAAGAATCATATCGACGAGATAATTGCCCGTTTCTTTATCATCTTTTCTGTCAAAAATTTTCGCCGATATTTCAAGTAAAAAAGACTTCATTTCACCACTATTCCAGTCTTTAAATACCTGGTGCATCTTATCGTTCGTGTAGCCAAGCCCATTATGCAAAAGATCGTAGCATTCGCTAATCAATTCCATTATCGCATACTCTATACCGTTATGCACCATTTTTACATAATGTCCGGCCGCATCTTTCCCCAGATAACCTACGCACGGTTCGTCATTTACTTTCGCCGCCACGGCTTTTAAAATTGGCTCAACCGCCTTATAGGCTTCTTTATCTCCGCCAGGCATAATACTTGGCCCCTTACGGGCACCTTCTTCACCGCCGGAAATTCCGATACCCATAAAATGCAACCCTTTATCCTGCAGAGCTTGTATTCGCTTGAGCGTATCTGTATAATGCGAATTTCCCCCATCAATAACAATATCACCTTCTTGCAATACCGGAAGCAGATCATTTATTACGCTATCCACGGGAAGCCCTGCAGGCACAAGCATCATAATTTTACGGGGCACTTTCAATTTATCAATCATTTCCTGTAGTTTATTTACGCCTTTTACGGTTGTACCGGGCGAAGCGGAATCCTCAAACAATTTTGTCTTATCAGGATTCTTGTCGTATCCTATAACTGCGAAGCCATGATCGGCCATGTTCATCAAAAGGTTGCTTCCCATCACTCCCAGCCCTACCATACCGAAATCATATTTAATTTCTGCCATGCTTTTTTTTAGTAAAATTAATCAAATTGATTTTGAGTAATTGAATGACCATAACTTTGAAAGAATATTTTTAAAAAGAAACTATGTCAAAACTTGTAAATGAATTTAATGAATACCGTCAACGGATGAATGAAGTCGTTTTGAGAAAAAATATTCTTGTGATAAAAAGGCTTTGGAACCTTGATACCAATATATACGAGAAGGAGATCTTAATAAAAAACAAAAGAAATATTTGGGCTTGTAGCCAGTATGGTGTTGCGATGTGATGATTGTATTAAATACCATTTGGGCAAATCTTATGAGCCTGGCATAAATACGGATGTGGTGTACGAAATTTACGTTGTCGTGGATATCGTTGGCGGACCAATCGTTATTCCGCATACACGCAGGGCGCTCTATTAATAATTCCCTTTTTCAGAAATTGATTACATTTCCTGTAACATACTATG
>JBDTMP010000416.1:0-9536 GCA_039934215.1 Ginsengibacter sp. | reverse complement strand
GGCTAAGACAGCACCTGAAAATCCAGCACCCACAATAAGAAACCTTGAAGACATAGACAAATTTAATAGTTTAAAAATATCAATTTGTTGACGACATTTTTTAAGACATTATGATCAGCTGCTAAAGACTGCTTCATAAATTTTGCAATATTTTTCCACAGCTCTATCCAAATTATAATATTCCATAGCTCCTTTTCTTATACCTGATTCATGCGCATGACCATTCTCATAAGAAACCTCTTTTGAGATGAAATCAGCGACCTGCTGAAAATTTTCTTCGCTCAACTCATCCAGGACAATACCGGAACTATATTTTCTTACGATAGTTGCCACATCGCCTACTCCGGAATTGGTAATTACCGGAATGCCCATCGCCATTATTTCTCCATGTTTCGTAGGAGAGGATGATTGCTTTGAATAGCAGGGTTTAATAAAAAATACAGAATACTTGCTTAGCGATAAGAACAATGGAACCTCATGCCTTTGAGCATGTTTTACAATAATTTTTTCATGGGGAATTCCAAATCTCACTGCAGTTTCAAAAATAATTTTATGCTGGTGAGGAGTGATAAATAAAAACTTCGCCGTCGAAATTTTACAAGAAACAATTTTACAAAACTTCATCATCTCATCAGTAAGATACCAGCCGCCAATGGAACCAAGATAACTAATGATAACATCGCCTTCTTTAATATTTACTTCTTTCTTTAATGTATCTTTTTTTTCTTCGTTAATTTTTGCAGGATCAAAAAGATCCAAATCGACACTACAAGGAATTACTTCAAGGGGAATTTGTTTGTTATATTGAGGCCATTGTTTAATAATTTCTTCTGCTGCATAAGTGAGACAAACTATACCGTTGCAATTTTCTATCTCTTCATTTTCTTTTCTTTTAAAATAATTATAAATCCATTTATAAAAATAATTAGTGATATCCCACATTCCGCCTTCCACCCTGCTATCTGCATAGAATTCACGAATGTCATGCATGAATTTTATACCGAATTTCTTTTTCATCCATAACCCGATTAATGATGGTATGCCCGCACGTGTATGCACCATATCAAATTTCTCTTGTGTATGAAGTTGGCTTGCTTTTTTTTTCAACATCATCACATCATAAACAGAAGAAAATATGGGTGGTTTTTTATGATAAGGAATGTAAACCCATTTGATTAGAGATGACTTCAACAAATCTTTGATGTACATCTTGTGCTCGGCAAATTTTGCAGGTTTTTCGCAACTTAAAATGGTAAATTGATAACCGTATTTTGTAAGCCCGGCCAGGTAGGGAATTACCTGGCTCTGGCCCAATGGATCCGTCATGCCATCATACGAAATGAAGAGAATTTTTTTTGTATTAGTCATTCGTGAATATTATTTTCCTCAAGCCACCAATGCAAAACGATAATTGCCCAAAGCCTGTTAAATAAATAATCTTTCCCTGCGGAATAGTTTCTTTTAATTTTCTCCACTTCGGAATAATGTAAGAGATTGTATTTATCAATAACATTCCTTGATGCATATTTTTCCACGAGGTATGAAAGGTCTGTTTTTAGCCATTTTTTCAAAGGAATACTGAAGCCCCACTTAGGCCGTTCAAATATTTCTTTAGGCAGGTAATCATACAAAACCTGCTTTAAAAGATATTTCATTTCATTTCCCTTTATTTTAAGGTCCGTGCTAAGGTTAAACGCAAATTCAATAATCCTGTAATCAAGTAGAGGCACTCTTACTTCAAGCGAGAAATGCATACTTGCCCTGTCAACCTTTACCAGGAGGTCATCGGGCAAATAATAATTAAAATCCCATAGCGATTGCTCTTCCTGTGCATTTAATTTTCTACCTGTTGCAATTGTATTATTCTCTTTTTTAAAATCAAATTTATTTCTTACTAAAATGGTATCCAGTTCCGCTTCGCTAAAAAAATATTGTTCCTGCGAAAAAATGTGGGTTTTTAAATTCTCTTTATTTCTATAGGCAAATAAATTTCCGGCCCGCTGGTATTTATCATTCATTAATTTTGATGCATGATATAATGGCTGCCTGATTAAAGGAATCCACTTCCTATTTAATATTTTAGCCCAGTTGTAAGCGCCATAGCCCATAAATAATTCATCGCCTCCATCGCCGCTTAGTGCAACGGTTACATGTTTTTTAGCCAGGCGGCTTACCATCATTGTTGGCAACGCTGAGGAATCAGCAAACGGTTCATCATATACCGGTATAAGATCATTTATTAATTCCATCACTTCTTTTTCTTTCACACTAAATTCATGATGATGCGTTTGTAAATTTTCCGCAACCTGCAAAGCATATCCTGATTCGTTATATTTTCCATCATCAATAGCTATGCTGAAAGTATTAATCTTTTTACTGCTTACTTTAGACGCTATAGCCGTTACGAGGCTGCTGTCAACGCCTCCACTCAGGAAAGTTCCAATAGGTACGTCGCTTATTAATTGCTTTTCTATTGAATCAAATAATAGCCCTTTAAGTTTTTCTTTTGCTGTTTGCTCGTCGTTCAATGGATGTTTTTCAATATTTGATTCGAGTTTCCAAAAGGGCGTTACGTTATTTAGTAATTGATTAAAATTATTTTGAGTAGTGTCTATTTGCAGGTAATGTGCCGCAGGAAATTTTTCTACATTTCTGAATATTGTAAGTGGTTGAGGAATGAATCCCAGGTGAAGAAAATAAGGTATTGCATTTTTATTTATCGCGAGCATTTTTCCCTTTACAGATTGTATTGATTTCAACTCAGAAGAAAAAATAATTTCATCTTGAGCGCAATAAATAAATAGGGGTTTTATACCCGCATGATCTCTGGCAAGGGTGAGTACTTTCTTTTTAATATCATAAATGGCCAGCGCAAACATTCCATTAAAGTCTTTGAAACATTTCACGCCCTGATCGGCGAATAATTGCAAAATTACTTCTGTATCGGACGTTGTTTTGAGTGATGCTCCTTTGTCGTGAAGGGTTTGTTGCAGTTGCCTGAAATTATAAACCTCCCCATTAAAAATTATTACGTAACGGCCATCTGATGAAAACATGGGCTGATTGGCGGATGATGAAAGATCTATAATTGATAATCGCCTGTGCCCCAGGCCAACTTTTTCATCATCAGAAAAATAAAAACCTTCAGCATCAGGTCCCCTATGTTGAAGCGCTAATGTTGCTTTCACAAGCTCCGCAGGCTTTATGGAATTGTTTAAAGAAATATAACCTGCGATACCGCACATATTTTAGATTCAATTTGAATTGGTATGATTTAATAGTCTGTCATATACTTTAAACAGGCTTTGCAAATAGGTTTTTTTGGTATAATTATCCTTTGCAATTTCTTTCCCCTTATCCGAAATGAATTTGAGATTGCTGTTTTCATTAAAAATACTATTTATAATTTTTGCAAAACTTTCAGGATCAAACGGATCAAAAAATAAAGCATTGCCCTGGGAAATCTCCCTTAGTACTTTGATATCCGACAATAAAAGGGGCAGGCCTACAGCCATTGCCTCCGCAGCGGAAACTCCAAATCCCTCAATATAAGAGCACATCACATAAGCATCATAAAAGGGAAGCACTTCATAAACTTTTTCATGGTTTCCTTTTAATTCAATCGCAAGATTATGGTCGGTGATTTGCTTTTGCAATATTTCTCTTTCGGGGCCTTCGCCATATATATCTAATGATACCTGCAGATGTTTCATCAATTTAAATGCATCAATTAATAGCTGGTAATTCTTGACATCTTTGAGATTTCCAACGGCCACTAATCTTAATTTTCCTTTAGGAATTGCATAATCAATTTCGTTTTCAAAAAATTCTTCTTTAACGAAATTATAAAGTACTCCGGCGTCCCCTTTTAACTTTACTGAATTATCAAAGTCGTGCAGAACTTCTTTTGACGGAGAAATTACAAAATGTTTTTTTTTATAAGTAAGCCGATCTAACAATAAAGTATAGCCGCTGTACCATTTTAATTTATACACACCTGCCGACATAATTGTTGCGAGACTAAATACATAAGCCACTTTTTTTCCACAGGCGATCCTGGCAACAATACCGCTCCAGTATAGGAAAGAATGTACAATTGACACGTCGTTTTCTGAAATAATTTTTTTGAGTTTATTGGCGGCTTTAAAAATTTCTTTCCTGCTCTTCATTTGCAGGCAATAAATTTTGTCACAAACCAATTCCTCTTTTGTAAAAACATTTTCCGGTCTGAGTGTAACTATTATGACATTATAATTCCTGTGAATTTCGGTAAGCGGAGATACTAACATCATTTCAGCCCCGCCTCGTTCCAGCGAATCAATAATGTATAAAATAGTTTTCTTCATTTTCTTATCACGGAAAAAATCAGTTAAATATTAGAAGATTTACCTAGGGGAATTACACTATTAATTAACGAAATTTCTCCATTGTTTATAGCGTTGTAATCCACCTAACGCACCAATAAGCCTATTGTTGAAAGGTTCAAAAATTGAGTAATTCGGTAAGAGATCCAGCAAAAAGATCCAGAATTTCTCACTTCGTCTTGAAAATTCAAAAACATTTTTTTGTAATCCTTTGTAAGTTGTTTGGCCGAGAGGAATCACCATCCCGGCTTTTATCCCATTAAATTCCGATCCAAACCCGTCATAGATCCGTTTAAGAAAGTTATTTATTTCCAGCCTGTCACTGTGGTTGTGATACATGGTAATATCAAATACAATATAGATCGGTATTGCGGATTCATTTAATTTTCCTGCAAGATCAGCGTCCTCACCCTGGAATATCATTTTTTCATTATAACCACCGACTGTATTAAATATTTTTTTCGTAATTACCAGTGAACAGCTGCCAAGAGAATCATATTGATAAATTCCAGACACCGGCTGGGATGCCTTTTTATGCAAACGTCCCCAAAGAGTATGATAATTTGTCGAAAGCAAATACCTTCCAATCTTTGTTTGCAACAGCATGTTTTTTAAATAGGGAGGATACTCCCAATTTAAAAAATATACGGCCTCTTTGTTGTTCCCATTTACGATATGCGAATGAATCCAATCAATAGCTTCTTTATTGATCCACATGTCATCATCTACAAAAAAAAATATTTCTCCGGTGGCTTTGGAAGCTCCAAAATTTCTTGCAGCGGAAACGCCTTTTTTAGGATTGTCATAATAAGATATAAGCGGGGCTATAGAAGTAGGAACAAACAGAGGCGAATCTCCATCATTGACTATGATTATCTCGGCGTTTTTATTTTGAATTACTTTGCATGCTTTTCTTACGCTTTCCCATAGAATTTCTTCTCTGTGCCTTGTTGCAATGATTATAGAAATTTTAATTTCGTTCATTTAATAAAATTCATTTAGGTTGATATCTCCTTATTTAGTCGCTGCTTTTTATAGCATAGATCATCCCGGAATGTAATAAACTGATTGCAGTTTCAATAACCTGGTAATTTGCCGATCTAAGTTTGGCAACGATATCCACGGGCTTTATTTCATGCCATTCGATAAAATAAACGTCGGCAATCGTAAGGAGGTTTGCATTATGTAATGAATCAATAATTCCATATTCTGCACCTTCGGTATCAATCTTGCAAACAACGAAATGATCCTTTACCTGTTCTTTAATTTTAGAAAACTCTCCGCCCGCTGCTTTAAGATGCATTAGCTGGCTGCTCACACTTTCAGCGATATATCCTTCAGATTTTGGTAAACCTTTTGTCCCCATTCTGCCCTTTTCCTTAGAGGAATAAGAAACAGTTATTTCTGCATCTTCTTTCGCAAGGCCAAAATTATTTGCATTTATTTTAGCACTGAATTCTTTGTTGAGATGTATATTTTGTAAAGCCATAGAAAATGTTGGCTGAAACGGTTCAAAAGAAAATACTTTATCAACATTTTCTTTTGATGCAAAAAATAGTGTAGTGATCCCTACATTCATTCCTACATCAATAAGAGCGATTTTCTTTTGCGTAGGGGATATTAAATTGTATGCCCCTTCCAAAAAAACCTCGCTTAAAATAAATAATTCTTCTTCATCATTTATTTTAAACCGGACCCTTTCATTTTTTGCAAATAATTCTCCATTCTCATTTGGAAAAAATGTAAAGCCTCCTTTTTTTGATAACAATAATGCATTTTGATATCTCTCTAAAATGGGTTTCGCATTTGAAAGAGCTATATCGAGATCCAGCTCTTTAAAAAATATTTTATCTCCATGGATGTCGTATTCGTTCTTCTTAATATTATAAACAGCCATCTTATTTCCAAATGATGAAACCGTTCTGCCGAACTTTAGCCCAAAAAACCGAAACAAATTATGGATAACATTTTTTATTGCCATCTAATTAATTTTTATATTATTCGTTAATTCAAGATGGCCCCTGTATTGCGATAAATAGGGTTTTACATTTTCATGCAAACATAGGGCGGGCTTCACTCTTATTTGATTAATATCAAGCAGCTCTTTCCTCGTTTCATCTATTATGCAAAATAATCCTATTGAATAATCGCCCTCAACTAAATTCATATTTTCAACTTTTCCTTTTAAGATTAACCGGTTACCTTCTTTCACAAAATCTTCTATAAAAGGTCTTAAATCAATAATGGTAATTCTTATTCCTTTTGCGGTATATATTAAAAGGCAGAAATCTGTAATGGATGGTAATTCTCCTGATTTAATTTCAAGGCAAATAGTAAAGTTTATATCGTCGCCTGAAATTATTTCTGCCGGTTGAAAATTACATTCAATCATATCTACTTTTTCAGAAAGAGGCAGCTGATTAAAACTGAAATTTTTATTCTCATTTAAATAATGTGATATCAACTGGTGAGTTTCGCCCTCTTCCACGAGGATTCCCTTTTTTAATATAACTGCTTTATTGCATAATTGTTCTATAGCATTCATATCGTGGCTCACAAAAATTACAGTACGGCCGCTCTTACTTATTTCATTCATTTTGCCAAGACATTTCTTTTGAAACTCTGCATCGCCAACTGCAAGTACCTCGTCAATGATTAAAATTTCGGGCTCAAGATGTGCAGCAACTGCGAAGGCTAAACGAAGTTGCATTCCACTGCTATAGCGCTTGAGAGGTGTATCCAGGAAATTTTCTACGCCACTGAAATTTACGATCGCATCAAAATGGGTATCAATCTCGCTTTTACGCATTCCCAAAATGCTTCCGTTCATATAAATATTTTCCCGTCCGCTCAATTCAGGATGAAAGCCTGTGCCCACTTCAAGCAAACTGGCTATTCTTCCGCGGCAGATTATTTTGCCACTTGATGGAGGCGTTATTTTACTTAATATTTTTAGTAACGTGCTTTTGCCCGCTCCGTTTTTTCCGATAATTCCAATGCTCTGGCCAGGGTACACATCAAAACTTACATCCTTCAACGCAAAAAAAGTTTTATCGCTAGATGCTTTTTTATTAAAAGGATTTGCAATTGCATCTCTTAATGAAAGATAGCCTTCCTTCTTTGCGCCCAGTTTGAATTGCTTGGTGATATGCTGTATTTCTAATATTGGTTTCATTGCACTATGCTAAGTCTGCAAAATATGCTTCTGTTTTTCTGAATGTATAAATACCCATTAATAAAAATAAAACCGCCACAATACTTCCAAACATTATGGCCTGCCAATCTACCGCTACGCCTGTGAATATGCTCCTGCATAGTTGTATCGAGGATGCTATAGGGTTTGCCTTCATAAGCCCATTAATAACCGGGTTGGTAAACGCTTTGGAAGAGTATAAAACGGGGTTGGCGAATAACAAAAATTGTATCATAAAAGGAAGAATGTATTGAAAGTCCCTGTATTTTACATTCAAAGCAGATAAAAAAGTACCGAGCCCAAAAGTGGTGATGATAGTAATTAAAATACTTAAAGGGAGGTAGAGAAATAATTTTGCAATGCTTACATCCTGGTGATAGTAAATAAGAATTGCGGCATAGATAATTAAAGCAAAAATAAAATCAACCATGGCGGTTAATATAGCGCTCATTGGAATTATCAGCCTTGGGAAATATATTTTCTTTATGATGTTGGCATTGGTGATCATGCTGTTTGCGCTATTTAACAGGCCATTGCTAAAGATGTTCCATATAAGTAAACCGCTTATTGCAAATACAGGATAAGGAATGCCATCGCTACCAACATTTAAAGCCTTGCTGAATATGAGCGTAAACATTAGCATCATTATTAGAGGCTGTAATATCGCCCACAGAATTCCAAGCGCAGCCTGCTTATACTTTACTTTTACATCCCGCCAGGTAAAAAAATAAAACAGCTCACGGTATTTCCAGAGTTCTGTAAATCCTATAGAGAATTTATTTTGGGGTTTTATTTCGTATTCAATCATTACCTAAGTTTTGAGTCTGGCATACACAATATATCGAAATGACAACTATCGAAATTTGTATTCTCATCAACAATACTTCCCGTGGCGGCATTAGTAATTTTGTATCGAAACTGTATGATCAGTCCAATAAGCTCCCTGGCGGTATTTCCCTGCTCCCTGAGATTGTTGTCATCCAGCTCAATAAATAATACAGGCTTGTATTTCAGAATGGTTTTCTCGCCTCCCAACAGTACATTAAATTCATAACCCTCCACATCAATTTTAATAAAAGAAGGTGCGGGAATTGAAAAATTGACCATGCTGTTGTCCAGCGTATCTATCTGCACAGAAGTTTTTTCATAGGAATTATTTTCTTCGTTTTCTTTTAATAAACGCTGCATTCCACGATTATTTGGATTAACGTTATAAAGAAAAGCCGTGGTTTTTTCATTCCCAAGGCCCTGGTTTAGCAACTTAATATTTCCGAAGTTATTCAATGAAATATTTTGGAAAGCACGCCTGTAATTATACGGGCTGGGCTCAAATGAAAAAACTTGACCGCCTGATCCTACTTTTTTTGCAAGGTTCAGCGTGGTAGCTCCTATGTTGGCGCCAATGTCGATCACCTTCATTCCAGGCTTTACAAAATTGTATAAAACAACTTGTGCCGGCTCGTCTACGGCGAAATAACTGGAGTGTCCAACGGTATCGCTGATGTCAAGTTTCAAATTAATGCCATCCGCTTTGGTAGTGCGAATAGACTCGGGGGAGTATAAATAATTGGGGGGAATAAGCTTTGCCGCAAAGGCGTTCATACTGCTGTGCCTGGTAAAGACCGGCAGTAATCTATCTGCTCCTGAGAGGATAAAGAAGCGCCTGAAAAAATTAAAAAATTGCGTCTTTGCAGAAATCTGCAAATGATAAGGTTTAGGGTTCATGTGTGTGTAAGAATTCTGGTTCCAAATAGGTAACGAATTTTTTGCCAGGAGATTGTAATGGGGTTGGAGAAATATTTTAGCATTTTGCAAAAATTAAGCGGATCATAAATTACCCCTTGTATGTTTTCGCTGATTGTGGGCAATAAATGACTATTCTTTATAAAAATAATTCTTTTGAAACACCCATATCTTTATGCCTACATCATTTTTATAGTGAGAGAAAATAATGAAATCCGGCATAATCATTTCCGTCC
>JBDTMP010000415.1:0-3424 GCA_039934215.1 Ginsengibacter sp. | reverse complement strand
ACCCATACATTTTTAGCCATTGACTGGGCTGTTTTTACTGAAAAATTAATTCTGATTATTGCGGTAGTAAGCGGATCTCTTGTGGTAGCAATGTATTCAACTTATGCAGAACGTAAAGTTGCTGCGGTTCTCCAGGATAGAAGAGGTCCAAACCGTGCAGGGCCGGGTGGAATTTTTCAACCATTAGCAGATGGCCTGAAATTATTTTTTAAGGAAGAGATTATACCAAATTTCTCGTCAAAATTTTTATTCATCCTCGGGCCATGCCTGGCTATGCTTACTGCCATGATGGTTGGCGCGGTAATTCCATGGGGAAATAAAATTCATATTTTCGGCCGTGACATTTCATTGCAGATCGCGGATGTGAATATTGGAATTTTGTACATCTTTGGCGTGGTGAGCCTGGGTGTATATGGTATTATGATCGGTGGCTGGGCGAGTAATAATAAATTCTCTTTGATGGGTGCCATGCGTGCTGCATCGCAGATCATAAGCTATGAACTGGCAATGAGTATTTCCTTCATTGCATTGCTGATGATAACAGGAACGCTTAGCCTGAAGGAAATGGTTGAGCAGCAAACTGATCATTGGTGGAATGTTCTAAAACAGCCTTTAGGTTTTTTGATTTTTCTTATCTGTGCATTTGCTGAAACCAACCGAACACCATTTGACCTGGCTGAAGCAGAGAATGAATTGGTGGGTGGTTATCACACGGAATATTCATCAATGAAACTGGGATTTTATTTGTTTGCGGAATATATTAATATGTTCCTGAGCAGCGCAGTAATGGTAAGTTTATATTTCGGTGGTTATGATATTCCATTTGTAAACGATCTTACAGCAATTGATAAAATTGGAGTTAACTGGATGGCAGTTTTACAAGGAGCATGTTTCTTTGCAAAAATCGTATGCTTTATATTTTTATTTATGTGGGTAAGATGGACCATTCCAAGATTCAGGTATGACCAGTTGATGAATCTTGGCTGGAAGGTTTTATTGCCTTTGGCATTATTAAATATGCTGATAACCGGGGCATTAATTTTATTAAAACAAAATCACTGGCATTTCTAAAACATAACAATATTTTTGCGGCTTGTAAAAGTATACTGAAGAAATGCCTGGAAAATAATTACAATAATGCAAGCATTAACTAATAGAATAAAACCGGTTTCAAGAAAGCCAATGACGATTTGGGAGCGTATGTATTTGCCTGCGATATTTAAGGGTATGATTATTACGTTTAGTCACATTTTCAAAAAGAAAGCTACAATAAGTTACCCCGAACAAAAAAGGCCTTTTAGTCCTGTTTTCAGGGGATTACAAATTTTAAACCGTGATGAAGAAGGCCGCGAAAATTGCACTGCCTGCGGCTTGTGTGCTGTAGCGTGTCCCGCAGAAGCCATCACGATGGAAGCTGCCGAGCGCAAACCTGGCGAAGAACATTTGTATCGTGAAGAAAAATATGCGGCTAAATATGAAATAAATATGTTGCGTTGTATATTTTGCGGATTGTGTGAAGAAGCTTGTCCTAAAGATGCTGTTTATTTGAGTGAAACTTTTGCCCCGGCAAATTATCAGCGCAAAGGTTTTATTTATGGAAAAGAAGATCTGCTGATTCCACACCCAAAAGAAAACCCGGAAGCGTTTGCAAAGGCAAGAGGTAACAGAGCTACGCAACCACTGGGGCATGGTAATGAACATTAAGAACTCAAAATTATTAAAACTAATAACCAATAAAGAAATAGACTAGTAAACAAGTAAACTTACCCTTCATTTAAAACTCTAAACTCTTTAATGCCTGTAACACAAATTTTATTTTGGTTTTTATCCGCACTTGCCATTGCTGGTGCAATTGGTGTAGTAGCCAGTAAAAATCCTGTTTATAGTGTCTTGTGGCTTATAGTGGTTTTCTTTGCGATCTCCGGCCATTACGTTTTAATGAACGCTCAATTCCTCGCGATCGTCAATATTATTGTTTATGCCGGGGCAATAATGGTGCTGTTTCTTTTTGTGATAATGCTTATGAACCTTAACTCAGCAGCGGAACCGCCCAAAAACATTTATTTAAAAGTGGCCGGAGTGGTAGCCGGACTTTGCCTCATGATTGTAATTATCGCTGCTATTTCAAACTCTCCATCCAGTAATGTCGTCCTAAAAAATGGAACAGGTGTAGGTCTTATTAAAAGTCTTGGAATGGCATTATTCAATGATTATGTAATTCCTTTCGAAATAAGCAGCATCCTTTTTTTAAGTGCGATGATTGGCGCAGTTGTAATTGGAAAAAAAGAACAAACAAAATCCGTGTAAATGAAAAAAGTTTCTATTATTCTTCTTATAAGTTGTGCAGGATTATTTGTCCCAAAAAAATCGACAGCGCAAATTGATTTAAACAATATTGATATCAATGATATTATTGGAAAAGTAATGCATGTTGATAAAGGATTTGCGCCAACATTTGCATTAGGTAAAACGCCTATTCAAAAAATAAATAAAGTCGCTGAGATACTCGGCCTTAAAAAAAATGAAACCGTAAACAAGCTGTTTAATACTTTTAAAACAGGAAGAATAATTTATAAAGTCGCAGCTTTTACCGGTGGTGCAATAGCCGTATATGCCGTTGCAAGGAAAGTGGGAAATTCAGTAAAAAGTGATAATTATTCAGGAGCATTATATTCGGGGTTGGGGGCTATTGGTTCAGGTTTGATCGTGAAGTTTCTTACCAAAGGCGCTTCATATAAAGCAATTGATATTTTCAATGGTATCGCCGCAAAAAAAATAAAAGATATTTTTTCAATAGCGCCTGCGTCAGGCACTGCAGGTATTGGGTTATATGTAAAACTATAAGAATGGAAACCGGTTGGTATATATTTTTATCTGTCGTGTTATTTTGCATTGGCATTATTGGTGCGCTTACGAGACGCAATTCAATCATTGTTTTTATGTGCATAGAGTTAATGCTTAACTCCGTTAATTTATTATTGGTGGCATTTTCTAAAATGCACATGGCGGGTGTTGGAGTTACCGATCCATCCGTGGCAACCAGCGCCCAGCTTTTTGTTTTTTTTATAATGATCGTGGCCGCTGCGGAGGTAAGTGTTGGGCTGGCAATTATTGTAATGATGTATAGGAATACGCATTCTATTGATATTAATTTTTTGAACAGGCTTAAGAATTAAGAGAAAAGTTATAAGTTATAAATGATGGGTGGTAAGTTTTGAAAGCAGCATTTTCTTTTTGAATTTTGACTTTTATGGATAAAATTTTTGATCTCGTTTATTGGATACCGTTACTTCCTTTTATTGGGTTTTTAATTAATGGTCTTGGAAGAAAAGCTATTTCAAAAAGTATAGTCGGCTTTATCGGATGTGCTGTTATTTTTCTTTCATTCTGCCTGAGCGTTCTTGTTTTTCTGCAAGCTTCAAAA
>JBDTMP010000414.1:0-3224 GCA_039934215.1 Ginsengibacter sp. | reverse complement strand
TAACCAGCATTGGAAAGGATAAAAAAAGATATGCAGTAAAATAGACTGAAATGATTTTAAGGCAGGAAATCATTGTAATGCAATCGGAGATAAAGTGTCTTTTAATTAAATCAATCCATCCGATACGAAATCAATAGATTTGGGCTGTGTTGAATTCCTGCACAGTATTTAGATACAGGTAATCACCTTTCATTTTTTAAACTATTAATTATATTTGAATAAAGAGATTTATGGAAACAATAACGATACATCCAAAATCAAAGGAAGATTTACAGCTTTTTGAACAATTAGCTACCAGGCTTAAAGCGCCTTTTAAAACGAAAAAAGGTTTGGAACGGGAGAAGGCTATTAAACTCTATGGAAAAATTTTTGTGGAAAAAATTGAAGCTTCTGAAAAGAATTTTAAAGAAGGAAAATATAAAATAATTAAAACTGAAGACTTGTGGAAATAGGCTTCGATGAAGTGGCATTACGAGATATTCAATATTGGAAGAAGTCAGGTAACACAGCCATTCAAAAAAAAATACAAAAACTTTTGACTGCAATAAAAGAGGAACCATACTCGGGCATCGGGAAACCGGAAGCATTAAAATACAGCCTGGCAGGTAAATGGTCAAGGCGGATTGATAATGAACACAGAATTGTCTATTCAGTTAGGGAAAGCATTATTCAAATCCATACCCTTAAAGGCCATTATGATTGAGGATTAATTTTTCTTTTGTAATATGCTTTGATAACAAACAACGAAAACAAGAAACATCGAAATGCAAGTAAGAAGAATTTAAAACCGATAACTCCTGGAAGAAATAACACATTTAAGAATTAAAAACTTCTTTGCTGAAAGAATGGAAATCATTAAATTTGACGGTAATTGACTTAAGTAAAAAGCGTTTGCTATAAAATAATTGAAGAAATTAACTGCCATACTGCTACTTGCCATCCTTATTTTTAACTGGATTGGTTACCGCTTTGTTGTTGATTATCTGCAGCATAAAGCTGATGTGCAATTGGAAGCACGCCTCGATAAAAGCCAGTACGATGAATCACAATTGATCGAATTAAAAGTGCGGATACATCTTCCCTATCAAACAAGCTGGGCGCAATATGAGCGTTACGACGGTGAAATAAGTATAAACGGAACCTTGTATAAATATGTTGAGCGCAAAGTTTCAGATGATACACTTTACCTGAAGTGTTTACCCAATACTCAGAGAATGCATCTTGAAACGGCGAAAGATGATTACTTTAAAAATACAAATGACCTGGCTCAAAATAATAATTCTCAAAAATCCGGTAATTCAAAAACTACTGTATTTAAAAATCTTATAGGGGATTTTGACGAGCCGCGTCCTTTCTATTCCGCTTCCATAATTTTAAGTCCTTCTTATTTATTGGGGGCTTATGTTGAGCAGAATTTACCTTCTTCACCTCACACCTCCCCCGAGCAGCCTCCTGATTTATTTATTGCCTGATCCACTTATCATTTTAATCAAATGAATTGTTGAATCATTGTCAGGGTATTTATTTATCAGACAGGTGATTTACTGGAGTTTTTTTTAAGTGAAATGTTTGTTGTTTTATTTACATAGTTACCAGTGTCATTTTCTGAAAAAACTATCTCTCATCATTTAAATTAAAATGAAGATTTGAATCATTTCACCGGGTGGATACTGCATAGGTTTTTAGTTAGGGCTGCAGTGTTCTTTTTATAAATTAATGATTCATGTTTTTATAAAAAATATTTTAAAAGCTACAAGTAAAAAATATCTGATTTGAAACTGGCGCCAGAACAAAAAATATATTTCACATTGCGCATTGCATCAGCAATGTGTTTTATTGGCCATGGGGCTTTTGGAATTATCACAAAGCCAATCTGGATCAATTACTTTGGTGTATTTGGCATAGGCCACGACCTGTCGTTGCAATTAATGCCATTGGTTGGAGTAATAGATATTTTCATGGGCCTTATTTTATTATTGCACCCGGTCCGCACCGTATTTATATGGCTCGTAATATGGGGCTCAATAACTGCATTATTGCGGCCGATGTCAGGCGAACCATTCGCTGAATTTATTGAGCGTGCGGGAAATTTTGGCGCCCCGCTGGCCCTTCTGTTATTTGCCGGGAGAACAGGTAATTCTTCCAAAAAATTATTTGCTCCAATAAGCAAGTACATGCATCCGGATACTAAATCTTTAGAGAATACAATAACCTGTTTGCGCATAATAATTTTCCTGCTTTTTGCAGGGCATGGATGGCTGAATATAATTGAAAAAAAGAGTTTGGTTGATCAATACAGGTTACTTGGTTTCGCAAATCCGGGCGATACAGCACAGGCTATTGGAATATTTGAAATGGTTGCCTCGATCGCGGTTTTGATACGTCCTTTCAGGTCGCTCGTTATCGTCCTTTTCTTTTGGAAAATTGTAAGTGAATTATTTTATCCGCATTACGGTTTATTTGAATGGATAGAGCGTGGAGGCAGCTATGGAGCTATACTGGCATTGTGGTTCGCCATGGACCTGATTCCTGTGGAGAGAAGAAAAAATATTTATTTCATACCGGGAATATTTTTATACAACCATAATAAAACAAGCATTAAACAACCGGTACCCGGTAACAATAAAAGAATTAATAAATGAAAAAATTATTAATTATTTATATGATTATTTGTTCCTGCAATAGTAAAAGCAGTGGTAATGAAATTGATAACGGTTATGTTGAAAACCTGGCAAAAGATTTTATGAAAAATACCGTTATTCCAAAAATGCAGGAACCTAAGCCGTATGAGATAGTAGGCGCCAAAGTCGTTGTAAAAAGAGTGGCAGATCATATAAATGATTACAGGTTTGTGTATGATCATTTTTCCTTCAATCATTTTGATTCTGTTGAAAATAAAAAAAATCTTGATTCTGTAATCAGAGTATCGCCCGATCCTGAATCCATAATAAGTGTGACCGTGAATGTAGGCTATAAGACTAAATACCAGAGGGGTGATATAGTTCTTGATAGTATCAAATTAGCATATGATCCTGTGAATCATAAAATTTCCTTTTGGCCTTTTTAATTATAATTGATTTAATCCGTAAATAAAAAATGTTGTATAAATTTTTAAAAATCATGAAAAAGAATTTCGACTTTTATTCAGTGTTGACAGCGCTTTGTGCAGTTTTAATTTTTTCTTCCTGCAAGCAAAAGAATAAAGATTATGCCAAAGTAATGCA
>JBDTMP010000413.1:0-3157 GCA_039934215.1 Ginsengibacter sp. | reverse complement strand
ATAAGTATAGAAGTTCATTATCGTCCAATTTCTATTAGTATAAAATAACCTCTTCTTTATCCCATTCCACTTTTACCTTTTGTGAAATAATCGAATCAATCGATTTACCACAGTAGTCTGGTTGTATAGGAAGTTGGCGGCTAAACCTGCGGTTTATAAGAACGCATAGTTCAACTTTTTTAGGCCGGCCAAATGCAAGCAGCGCATCTAAAGCTGCCCTGATAGTTCGTCCCGTATATAATACATCGTCAATCAGCACCACATTTTTATCTTCAAGAGAAAATAAAATATCTGTTTGATTAGGCTGGTGAAGTTCTTTCCTTATGTCATCTCTATAAAAAGTGATATCAAGTTTGCCGTATTTGATTTTTTGCGAGGGATTTATCTTTTGCAGTTGCTCATAAATTTTATTTCCCAGGAAAATTCCACGCGGCTGGATACCTATCAACACCATAGAATCAAGCTGCGAATAATTCTCAATTAACTGGTAAGCCAATCGCTCAATGGTAATTTGCAGCTGGTATTTATTTAGAATAATTTTCATTGACGCAGTCATTTCATTCTTCATTCATAAACGGATACCGGTAATTTGTTGCTGGATTAAAAGTTTCCTTTATTACTCTTGCACTTAACCAGCGATATAAATTTAAAATACTTCCTGCTTTATCATTGGTACCGCTTCCACGTGCGCCACCGAAAGGCTGCTGCCCAACTACAGCGCCGGTAGGCTTATCATTGATATAAAAATTACCAGCGCTGTTTACCAGTTTTTTTGTAGCAAGATCAACTGCATACCTGTCTTGCGCAATCACTGCACCCGTAAGTGCGTAAGGTGAAGTGGTATCAACTAATTTTATAGCCTCTTCAAATTTATTTTCATCGTAAACATATAAGGTAAGGACAGGCCCGAAAAGCTCATCGCACATAGTGGCATAACGAGGATTACTAACTTCAATAACAGTGGGCTCAATAAAATAACCAATCGTTTTATCACACTTGCCTCCAACTAATATTTTCGCATCCTTATCTTTTTTCACACGCTTTATATAACCTTCAAGTTTATCAAAACTTTTTTCATCAATCACTGCATTTACAAAACATGAGAAATCTTCAACGCTACCCATTTTCATAGATTTGATTTCGGCTACTAATTTCTTTTTTATTTGCTGTGCAATATTAGATGGAATATAAGCCCTTGAAGCCGCTGAACATTTCTGGCCCTGGTATTCAAATGCACCCCTGCAAAGAGCTGTAACCACTACATCAACATCCGCACTTTTATGAGCGAGCACGAAATCTTTACCACCCGTTTCCCCAACAATTCGGGGATATGATTTATAAATTTTTGTATTTTTTCCAATAGTTTCCCACATCGAATTAAATACTCCTGTACTTCCTGTAAAATGAATTCCTGCAAAATCCGGATGACTGAAACATACATCACCCAATGTGGGGCCGTCAACAAATATTAAATTTATAACTCCATCTGGTAATCCGGCTTCTTTCAAAATACGCATAAACATTTGCGCACTGTAAACCTGCGTATTGGCACATTTCCATACGACTACATTTCCACACATAGCTGCTGAAGTGGGAAGATTCCCCCCGATTGCTGTAAAATTAAAGGGGGTGATTGCGAGCACAAATCCTTCAAGGGGACGATATTCCATCCTGTTATGCATGCCCGATCCACTCATCGGTTGTTGCTTATAAATTTCACTTAAAAAATGAACGTTGAACCTTAAAAAGTCAATGAGCTCACATGCTGCATCTATTTCTGCCTGGTAGGCATTTTTGCTTTGTCCAAGCATTGTCGTTGCTAATATATAAGGCCTGTATTTTGTAGCCAGGAGGTCTGCTGCTTTTAAAAAAATATTAGCGCGGTTTTCCCAACTTGTATTTGACCATTTATCCTTCGCTTTTAATGCAGCATTAATTGCTTTCTTCACGTGATTAGCATCGCCCACATGAAAACTACCGAGCTCATGATTTTTTTCGTGAGGAGGATTTATTGTAACCTTATTACCGGTGCGTACTTCTTCCGCACCTATATACATCGGTATGTCAGCTTTTTTACTTTTTAATTCGGTTAAAGTTTTTTTCAATACCTCCCGTTCAATACTTCCCGGGGCGAAATCGTGTACAGGCTCATTGGCCGGCATCGGATAATAAAAACTTCCGGTATTCATAATTATAATTTTAATCACAGACCTGATTTATCTGTGAGATTAAAGAGTCGCAGTAATGTGGTAAGACTTATCTGAAATTATTTTTTCAGGTACATTACTTCTTTTACGAGATTCACGGTACGAGGGACATCTGGTAAATATAACGCAACTAAATTGGGAGCGTAATGCATAGGAGCATCAACCGAGGTTATTCTTCTAATGGGTGCATCCAGGTAATCAAATCCTTCTTTTTGTATGCGGTAAGAAATTTCCGAAGAAACAGATGCAAACGGCCATTGCTCTTCAACAATTACAAGCCTGTTTGTTTTTTTGACCGATTCAAGAATGGTCTGCCAGTCCATTGGGCGTATCGTTCTTAAGTCAATCACTTCTGCGGTTATATTTTCTTTAGCAAGCTCATCAGCTGCTCCTAAAGCCACTTTCATCATTTTATTAAATGAAACGATAGTAACGTCTTTGCCTTCCCTTACTACTTTCGCTTTTCCAATTGGTATCAAATATTCTTCTTCGGGTATCTGGCCTTTTTCGCCATACATTACTTCACTCTCCATAAAGATTACGGGATCATTGTCACGAATTGCGCTTTTAAGCAATCCTTTGCCATCGTATGGATTGCTTACGGAAATTACTTTCAATCCAGGAATATTTGCATACATAGCTTCATAAGCCGTGGAATGTTGTGCACCTAATTGTCCTGCACTTCCGTTTGGTCCCCGGAAAACTATTGGGCATCCAACCTGGCCTCCGCTCATGGCAAGCATTTTAGAGGCTGTATTTAGTATTTGATCCAGCGCAAGATTAGCAAAATTCCATGTCATATATTCAACAATGGGACGCAGTCCATTTTGTGCAGCTCCTACTGCGATAGCTGTAAATCCAAGCTCTGAAATAGGGGTGTCAATCACTCTTTTTTCCCCAAATTCTTCCAGCATACCCTGGCTTACTTTATAAGCTCCGTTATATTCTGC
>JBDTMP010000412.1:0-10631 GCA_039934215.1 Ginsengibacter sp. | reverse complement strand
CTTGCTGATAGCCCCCAAAAGATCGGCATAATCTTAACATCGGTAGGGCTTGAGCTTGAAAACCTGCATAAATATGAGGAAATTACCAAGAGCCTGGAGGGATTAATTGTTGGTGAAGTGCTCTCGCTCCAAAAACATCCGGATGCGGATAAATTGCAAATAGCTTCTGTGAATAACGGCCAGGGTGAAACGATCCAGATCGTGTGCGGAGCTTCTAACATTGCGTTGAAGCAAAAAGTAGTAATCGCTCCCGTTGGGGTCACTATTTATCCATTAAATGGAGATTCTTTCACCATTAAAAAAGCAAAAATCAGGGGAGTTGAGAGCGCGGGGATGATATGTGCAGAAGATGAGATAGGCATGGGTGAAAGCCATGCAGGTATTATTATTCTTCCTGAAGATGTAGTCCCCGGCGCACGGGTTTCAGATTACTACAAAACATACTCCGACTGGATTCTTGAAATCGGTCTGACTCCTAATCGCATCGATGCCATGAGTCATTTGGGAGTTGCGAAAGATATATGCGCTTATATCTCGCATCACGAAAAAATCGCGGTAAAAGTAATTTCTCCGTTCAAAGAAAAATTTACAACAGACAACACAAAATTGCCCATAACAGTCGAAATAGAAAATCCTGATGCATGTCGCCGTTATTCAGGGATAAGTATTTCAGGAATTACAATAGCCCCTTCGCCTCGCTGGCTGCAAAATAAGTTGAAAAGTATAGGCGTTCGGCCGGTTAATAATGTTGTAGATATTACAAATTTTATTTTGCATGAAACAGGGCAGCCTTTACATGTATTCGATGCAGAAAAAATAATTGGAAACCTGCCTGACGGACAGGCAGGCAAAATAATTGTAAAGAACCTTCCTTCAAACACTTCTTTTATAACATTGGATAACAAAGAGCGGAAGCTGAACAATGAAGATATTATGATTTGCAATGGCGCGCATGAGCCAATGTGTTTTGGTGGTGTTTTCGGCGGTCTCAACAGTGGAGTTACAGATAGCACTTCCAGGATTTTCCTGGAAAGCGCCTGGTTTGATCCTTCTTCAATCCGAAAAACTTCTTTCAGACACAACCTTAGAACAGAAGCCGCGATACGTTTTGAAAAAAGTGTGGATATCGGGAATACTGTAAAAGTTTTAAAAAGGGCTGCGTTATTGATTAAGGAAATTTGCGGGGGTCAGTTATCGTCTGATATTATTGATGAATATCCGGCTCCAAAAGAGCAAACGGAGGTGATTTTGAAAAATCATTATTTGAAACGATTAAGTGGCAAACACTACCACCAGGAAACTGTAAAAAGTATTTTAAAAAGTTTGAATTTTTCGATCGTTAAAGAAGGGATTGATGATCTTACCGTCGCGGTTCCTTTTAGTAATCCTGATGTTGTGTTGCCGGCAGATGTAATTGAAGAGATCATGCGTATTGATGGCCTTGACAATATTGAGATACCGGCGACCATAAAAATGGCTCCGGCTCTTGAAACAGGATTGTTTGAAACGGCGATGAGAGATAAAATTGCAGGATGGTTAACCGGCAATGGTTTTTCTGAGATATTTACCAATTCCATTACAAACAGTAAATATTTTAATGATAATATTCTTGCGTCAGCTATTAAAATTATAAACAGTCTTAGCAAAGATCTCGATATAATGCGCCCCGGCATGCTTCCCACCGGTCTTGAGAGTATTTCATATAATTTGAATAGGAAGAATAATGATTTACTTCTTTTTGAATTTGGTAAGACCTATTTTACAAATGGAGCAGGAAAGTATGAGGAGCTGGAAAATCTTGCTTTATATTTTACCGGCACACATACAGTAGGTACATGGAAAGAAAAAGAAGGGAAAACGGATATTTATTTTGTAAAAGGTATCTGCAATGCTTTATTAATTCTTGCGGGAATAAAAAGTTTCCAGATTTCCGAGGCCGGTATCAATGATTTATCTCAATCTTTTATTGCGACTGGTGACGGAATTGTTATTGCAGAAGGCGGGGAAGTTTTACCCGATCGCCTTGAACAATTTTCAATAAAACAACCCGTATTTTACCTGCACATTATATGGAATGAATTAATGAAACTTGCAAAAAACAAAAGCCTGTCTTTTGAAGAAGTACCAAAGCTCCCTAGTGTTAGCAGGGATCTTTCAATAATAGTAGATAAAGAAATTTCTTATCAATCAGTTGAAAACTCTATAAGTTCATTACAGATATCAAAACTTATAGAAATCACATTATTTGATGTTTTTGAAAGCGACAAATTAGGCCCGGGAAAAAAATCTTTTGCAATTACATTTACATTTTTAGATAAAGAAAAAACCCTCACAGATGTTGAAGTGGATGCAATGATGAAACGTATTACAAATATTCTTGAAAAAGAAAACAAAGCCGAAATAAGAAGAAATGCCTGATAAAATGAAAACGACCGAAGAACAAATAAAAGAGATTAATAAAAAATTGCAGCAGCTTTTAAAGAAGTACGCAGCTTTGCAAAAAGAGAACTCAACACTCTCCAGCGAAATAACTGAGTATAGGGAAAGAGAAAAAACAGAAATGGAAAAGTTCAACTTTCTTGAAATGCAAACATCAATATTAAAAGCTTCAGCTGGGAAAATGAATACGGAGGAAAAAATTGAATTTGAAAAGAGGATAAATCAATACATTAAGGATCTTGAAAGATGCATGACAATGCTAAATAAATAATTATGACAGCAGCACTTATTCCGCTAAATATTTTAATTGGTGACAGAACATATCGCATAAAAGTTCTTCCTGAAGACGAAGAAACCGTACGGGGGACATTAAAAATTATTAATGAAAAAATATTGGAATTTCGAACACAATATGCGGGGAAAGATATGCAGGATTATATTTCTATGGTATTAATATGGTATGCCACACAGCCAAAGCCAGCGAATGATTCAGGAATCCATCAAAAAGAATTACACGAAATATTAGGCAAGATGGTAACCCAACTTGATGACGTATTGTAAAATGATTATCTATTGTTTTGAAAATCTTTTTTTATATAAAAAGTTAATTACATACCTACAACCTTTTAATTTTCAGTTCAATTGCTTTAACCCATCATTTCACTGTCCATAAATTTCCACACAATTTATCTATCTTCGTCTACTACTCTTTTAAAAAATAGAATACAATCTAAAGAGGACAGATTATGAACCGAATTAAATCAGTAAAAAAAAATGGAACAATCACTCCTAATAATAATTGGTGCGGTGGCGTTGATCGCAGGCATCATTCTGGGTAAAATCTTATTTGCCAAAAACACAAAACTACAGGTAGAAAATGCCGAAAAAGAAGCTAAAAAAATAATATCGGACGCACAAATTCAATCTGAATCTTTTAAAAAAGAAAAGCAACTCGAAGCAAAGGAACATTTTGTTCAGTTAAAATCTGAAAGCGATAAAGAAGCATTCCAGAGAAATCAAAAAATAACCGACGTTGAGAATCGGACTAAGCAAAAGGAGCAATCTGTCATCCAAAAGGACCAGAATGTTCAGCGCTTAATAAAAGAAAATGAGACTATAAAGGAAAATCTAAACCGCCAGATCGAGGTTGTAAATATCAAGCGCACCGAGCTGGAAAAACACCAGGAAGAGCATATCCGCAGACTTGAAAAAGTTTCGGGTCTTTCTGTCGAGGAGGCTAAATCACAACTTATAGAATCGTTAAGACAGGAGGCAAATTCCCAGGCCCTCATTATTCAGCAGGAAATTGTTGATGACGCTAAATTAAGGGCAAACAAAGAAGCCAGGAAGATTATTATACAAACCATTCAACGAACTGCATCAGAACAGGCTATTGAAAATGCCATCACTGTATTTAACCTTGAAAGCGATGAAATAAAAGGTTCGATTATAGGAAGGGAGGGAAGAAATATCAGGGCAATTGAGGCCGCGACTGGCGTTGATCTTATTGTTGATGACACTCCGGAGGCCATTATACTTTCATCGTTTGATCCCCTTCGTCGCGAAATTGCCCGGCTTTCTCTGCAAAGGCTTGTTACGGATGGGCGCATACATCCTGCCCGTATCGAAGAAATAGTAGAAAAAACCCGCAGGCAACTGGAAGAACAAATTATTGAAATAGGAGAACGAACGGTGATTGAGTTAGGAATTCATGGTCTTCATAAAGAGTTAGTTCGCATTGTTGGTAAAATGAGATTTAGATCCTCATACGGGCAGAACCTGCTCATGCATAGCCGTGAAGTCGCGAATCTTTGTGGAATAATGGCGGCCGAGCTTGGAATGAATTCGAAGTTAGCTAAGCGGGCAGGCCTGCTGCATGATATCGGTAAAGTTCCTGATGAAGAAACTGAATTGAGCCATGCGCTACTTGGGATGAAACTTGCAGAGAAATACGGCGAAAATCCTGCTGTTTGTAATGCTATTGGGGCACATCATGACGAGGTGGAAATGCAATATGTGATATCGCCGATTGTGCAGGCTTGTGATTCTATGAGCGGCGCACGGCCAGGAGCCCGCCGCGAGATCATGCAGCAATATTTGCAGCGTATTAAAGATCTTGAAAATCTTGCACTTACCTACCAGGGAGTAGAAAAAGCCTATGCGATACAAGCTGGCCGGGAACTGCGTGTAATTGTAGAAGCTGAGAAAGTAACAGATAGTGACAGTGACAGACTTAGCTTTGAAATTGCCCAAAAAATCCAAACTGAAATGACATATCCCGGTCAAATAAAAGTAACGGTAATCCGGGAGAAGAGAGCTGTGAATGTGGCAAGGTAGCATTTCGCATTAGCCAGTTAATTTAAATCTGGCGTTGTCACATTATTTTCAATAGTAAGTTTTATGAAGATGCCATTCTTAAATCTAAAAAAATCTCTTACCTTCGCACCTCTAAAATAAAAAAAGCCATGAACGCAGTAGCTTTTGTTCACGAACAATTGACCCAGAACAAAGAAATTCCACAATTTAAAGCTGGTGATAATATCACTGTAAATTATAAAATACTTGAAGGTAATAAAGAGCGTATCCAGAGTTTTAAAGGAGACGTAATTAAGAGGCAGGGAGAGGGAGGAACTGCTACTTTTACAGTAAGAAAAATAAGCAATGGTGTTGGAGTTGAAAGGTTGTTCCCTATTTTTTCCCCAAATATTGAAAGCATTAAACTACATAAAGTGGGTAAAGTACGTCGTTCTAAATTATATTTTTTGCGTGAAAGAAGCGGTAAAAGTGCCCGCATACAGGAAAAGAGACTAAAGTAATAGTACTTGATTTTTTAATAATACCCGGAATGCTATTGCATTGCGGGTTTTTATTTTATATACTTGCACCCTACTAAAAAATGCTGATGAAATAATTATACCTAACTATTTTAGATTGTTATGAAAAAAGCTAGTGTAATTATTTTATTGCTCTCTCTTATTATCGCTTCTTGTGCCCGTGGAATAACACCCTATGAAGCTGCCAACGGCAAAGCCAAATGTGGCCGGTATATTAAATAATATAAAATCTTCTCAATTTTCCTGGAATAGGAATGCTTATTTTATTATTAGCTATCTTTGAAAGCTTATTTGAAAGTAATTTAAAAACTAATTCTAAAGTAACATGACACTTATTTTTCTAAATCCGGGGTTGTTGTTATCGATGCCTGGTGGATCAGAATGGATATTAATCCTTCTTGTTGTACTTTTATTTTTTGGGGGCAAAAAGATTCCTGACCTTATGAGAGGTATTGGTAAAGGAGTGAGGGAATTCAATGATGCCAAAGAACATGTGAAAAATGAAATTGATGCGGGTATGAAAGAAAAAGATATTCCTCCCGCTCCTCCCCGTGAAGCTGTGAAAGAGACGGAACTACCCAAATAATTTTTTTATTTTTTAAAACCTGATGGCTGAGGTGTGTGCTTTCTACCTTGATAGGAGATCTCACACCTGAGCCATTTTTTAAATAACTGAGATTGTTCTTTTTTAAAAATATTGAAGAATACAGAAATGACCTCAACAATGGGGCTACCTCATGCTATGAGGCTGTAGAATATTACCTTGATAAAATTGAGAATTCAAAGCATCTCAATGCATTTGTTGAAGTATATGAGTCAGAAAGCTTAGAGCGTGCAAAACAGCTGGATATTAAAAGAAAGGATGGGACGAGATGCGGGAGGCTTCATGGTGTCGTAATTGCGATCAAAGATGTTATTTGTTACAAAGGCCACCGAAGTACTGCAGCTTCAGGAATTTTAAAGAATTTTATTTCTATATATAATTCTACTGCTGTTGAAAAGTTACTCGAGGAAGATGCTATAATTATAGGCAATTGCAATTGTGATGAATTTGCAATGGGAAGTACCAATGAAAATTCAGTATACGGTAGAGTTCGTAATGCGCTCGATGAAGATAAAGTGCCGGGAGGATCATCTGGCGGCTCTGCGGTTGCAATGCAGGCAGGTATGTGTATGGTGAGTCTTGGAAGCGATACGGGAGGTTCGGTGCGGCAGCCAGCTGACTTTTGTGGAATTATCGGTGTAAAGCCTTCTTATGGTAGCATTTCCAGGCATGGGTTAATTGCTTATGCCTCTTCATTTGACCAAATAGGAATTTTTTCCAGGAATGTTGCAGATGCAGCAGAAGTGCTGAATGTAATAAACGGCAAAGATAAATTTGACAGCACGGTAATACAGGAAGACCAACAAAATTTCTCCCTTTCTTCTAAAAATAAAATCTACAAAATTGCCATTTTAAAAAATGCTCTTGAGCATCAAAGCCTTGACGCCGAAATAAAGCAAAGTATTTATTCATTATCAAGCAAATTAAAAAGTGATGGGCATATAGTTGAAGAAATAGAATTTGATCTAATTGACTTTATTGTGCCAGCTTATTATGTACTTACTACGGCCGAAGCGTCAAGTAATCTTTCACGCTATGATGGAGTAAGATATGGATACCGGGATGAAGATAATAGCAATGATCTTACTGAATTTTATAAAAAAACGAGGAGCAAAGGTTTTGGAAAAGAAGTAAAGCGACGAATAATGCTGGGAACTTTTGTGCTAAGTGAAGGATACTTTGATGCTTATTTTACCAAGGCACAACAGGTGAGGCAATTACTTGTTCAGAAGACAAAAGAAATTTTTAACAAATATGATGCTATCCTTATGCCCACCGTACCTGCTACTGCTTTTGAAGCGGGCAAGATGGATAAAGATCCTATAGCAGTATATCTTGCGGATATTTATACAGTATATGCTAATCTTACGGGAACACCGGCTATTTCACTGCCACTTTTCAAACACCCGAATGGAATGCCTTTCGGGGTACAGGTACTTACAAATAAGCACAATGAGTTAACTTTACTAAACATATCTGATATGCTTTTGACAAATTATAAACGGTATTAGCTGGTCATGAAGATTCTTTCGCAAATAATATGTTTACTCTTTCTTTTACAGGCAGGATTTTCTAAAGATGCTGTGGCTGATAATGGTGGGCAGGAAAAGAAGGACACGGCAATTGTACAAAATCAAGCCATTGCTGATGAAAAAATAGAAGAAGTAATAAAATCTCCAACGCCGCCCGCGAAGGAGAAGGTTCAATACGTAAGCCAGGTTACGAAATATGGGTTTAAAAATTTATTTAAAAACTATTCTTATAATCCGGCAATTCCTTATTCTTCACAGGTAAATCCTTATGCTGAAAATTACATGCAGGATTATCTGCAGGCCCATGGAAAATATTTGCTGCAATTGAAATTAAATTCAATGTCGTATTTCAATTATATTGATGGTATCTTATCACAATATGGATTGCCGAAAGAATTGAAATATCTCGCCGTAATTGAAAGTAATCTTAAATCTAATGCACTTTCTGTTGCCGGAGCCAGGGGCCCGTGGCAATTTATGAGTTACACGGCCAGGGACTTTGGTTTGCAGGTAAATCAACATGTAGATGATCGTACTGACTATTATAAGAGCACTAATGCTGCAGCAAAATATCTGTTGAGCCTGTACAAAGATTTAAAAGATTGGCTATTGGTAATCGCAGCATATAATGGGGGGCCGGGTCGTGTGTATAGCGCCATTAAGAAAAGCGGAAGCCGTAATTTCTGGACCCTGCAGTATTACCTGCCTGAAGAATCCCGCAATCATGTAAAGAAATTTATTGCCACCCATTATATTATGGAGACAGCAAATAGCGGCGATATTTTACCCGGGTCTAATTTTGATTATAACAGTCTGAAAAATGGAAGTAGTGTTAATCCCAATCTATCCACGGCTGAAGATTCGACATCCGATGCAGTAACAGTATCAGGAAGATTTATAGCGTCGGTTATTGCAAAAAACCTGGACATTGAAATGAAAGAATTTAACCATTACAATCCGGGTTTTGATAACATGTTGGCTTCCGGGACATCTTATGAACTAAGGTTGCCTAATGATAAAATGGATCTTTTCATAGCCAATAAATACATTATACTCAACGAATGTGTAGAGCAATTGTTAGGAGATGTAAATCAGGATGCTAAAACAACTTATAGAAAGCGAAATACTTCTGTAACAGGTAGGTCAAAAAAATAATTTTATTCAAGAGCTTTTTTCATGGCGCTTATTTTTAACAGGCACTCCTCGTACTCATTTTCAGGAATACTGTTAAAGGTTATGGCGGAACCGGCAATTACCGAAAGATATTGATTTGTGGCATTGAATTGAAGGCTCCTGATCACTACGTTAAAATCAAAATTTCCATTCGGGTCAATGTATCCTACTGTACCGGAAAATAATCCTCTCTTTGTTTTTTCATATTTCTCGATTAATTCCATCACTTTTTTTTTGGGAGCCCCGGTCATGGATCCCATTGGAAATGTAGCATGAAAAATTTGAGAAAATTTTGTATCGTCTTTTAAAATTCCGGTTACAGTTGAAATCATTTGATGAACCTGCGGAAAAGTATAAATCCCTAAAAATTCTTCAACTTTTACAGATCCTTCAGTACAAACTTTTGCCAGGTCATTTCTTACAAGATCAACGATCATGATATTTTCTGACCGTTCTTTTTCATTTTGAAATAATTCTTTTTTTTGACGCTTGTCAGCCTTTTGATCTTCGACAATTCTCTTAGAAGTTCCTTTGATAGGTTGTGAAATCAATACATTTCCTTTTTTCTTTAAAAATCTTTCCGGGCTCGCACACATAAGAAATTTATCGTTGTACTTGTAAAAAGCTGAGAAAGGATTTGGTGAGAGCAGGTTTAAATTCTTAAAAGTTTTTATTGGATCTATTCTTACATTCAAAGCATAAAACTCCTGACAAAAATTGATTTCATAGCAATCACCTTTTAAGATATGCTCCTTTAATTTTTTTACAGTTTCAAGATATTCCTTTTTTGTAACCCTCTTTTTTAAAACAGGAATTCTTATTTTTTCTTCTTCAATGTTTTTTATTGAAATAATCTCATTGAAGATTTTATCAGCATCATTCGTAGAAAACACACCGATCTGAAATGTTGTAGCGGAAAAAATAAAAACTACTTCAGGCACGAAAAATAAAATTTGCGGAAAATCAATCCCGTCAAAATTTGAGGACGAGAGTTCTTCAATTTCATTTTTTACATCATAAGATACGTGTCCAAAAATCCAGTCGTCTTTTTTCTTAAGAAACTCATCCAGGCCTTCAAGATTGTAAGGAATGTTATGGGAAATAAAATAGCTGGCACACCCCGCGCCTGCAATGCAATCGTAAGATTTTTTAAAATTATATTCATGATTGTCTAAAAAACAAAAGGTGCTAAACCTTTTACTATAGTTTAGCACCTGTGTTTTAATAGTTGAAAAATCTTCTATTAAATAAGATGTGAATTTTCTATTCAAAATAGTGGACACCAGCAATAAGGGTAGCTGCTATTGTATTTAAAAATCATCATCGTCATCATCTTCGCTTCCATCATTAAAAAGATCAAGATCTTTGAAATCTTCATCGAGATCAAAGTCTTCATCACCCTTGCCTTTTTTTGTTCCGGGCTTTTTTATTTTGGACTTGGGAACATCAAACTCTTCAAAGTCGGGATCGTAATCATCGTCGTCTGTTTTTTCCCACTCGTCTTCTACTTCATCAATGTCCTCATCATCGTCGTCAATATCCTTTTTGGCTTTTTTTGAAGCTGGCGCTTTAGATTTTTTTGACGTGGTTTCTTCTTCCAGGTCAATGTCATCTAAATCATCATCATCAGTTTCTGAAGATATTTTTTTTGAAGATGTTTTTTCATCATTTTTTGCTTGCGGCTTTTTAGGAAGTTTACTTTCCTTATCAGATTTTGGTTTCATTATTCTTAGGGATTATTAATATAAAATTTCATTTAGATTTTTAAAGGCCAAATATTATAAAAGTTTTTAAAAAATAAAAATTTTACTTTTTTTACTTTTAAAAAACTACAATCATGATGCCACAATGATTTGGTCACTGCCTGGTCCATTTGAAATATAATTTACAGGTACCGTGAGTGTATCGTTAATATAGCTGATATACGTTTTCATTTTCGAAGGAATGGTATCAATTTTCTTAATAGAAGTAATATCAGTGTTCCATCCGTCAAATTTTTTATAAAGAGGTTTGATCTTCATTCCCTGCATTTGAAACGGTATTTGGTTT
>JBDTMP010000411.1:0-7185 GCA_039934215.1 Ginsengibacter sp. | reverse complement strand
GTGTCTGCGATAAAGCCTATGTCTTTAAAAAATATTTCACCATTGAATTTGTTATCAACAATTATTGTTTTTTGTTGCGTTGTATTTTTAAAAAGCAAGGCAACCGGCAGTTCAAAAAAACTTACGGAAGGATCTGAAGTTGTTTGATTCATTTTTATTTTTACATGATCATTTCCGAGCTGTTCCCATTCTACATTGTAAGTTGGATATCCCTGTCCGTAAAACCATTCATCAAAAAATTTAGATAGATCTGTGCTGCTTACTGCTTCAAGGTTTCTTTTCAAATCTCCCGTGTTGGCGAAGCCAAAACTTATTGTTGAGTCGTTGAAATATTTTTTAATGCCTTTAAAAAATATGCTGTCGCCGAGTTTCCAGCGCAACATATATAATAAGTGAGAACCCTTGCGGTAGCTCAGCCTTCCGTCAAATATGCGGTTTACATTGGTAGTATCATCTACCCATACAGATCCCCCCGGTTTCGAAGTTATGTTGGCGATTTCATTTTTTCTGGTATTGGTCACCGTTAGTGGATATTTTTTTTCAAAATCCATGCTTGCAAGATGTGTTGCAAAACCTTCATTAAGCCATATATCCTGCCAGCTCTTGCAGGTAATTTTATCACCAAACCATTGATGTGCTAATTCATGTGACATGAGGTTTTCATTTGGCAACACAATAAAAGTTGACGTCTGGTGCTCCTGGCCACCACCCCATCCAAATTGCACATGGCCATATTTTTCCTTTATAAAAGGATAATCTCCAAATACAGCACTATAATATTTCATGGTTGCTAAAACGAGTGGCGTGTTTGCCTGAAATACAGAAAGATATTCGGGGTAACAAAATGTTTGCATGGGCATGTTAACTCTTCCTATTTGCACTGAATCAGTGAACTCTACATAATTAGTAACAGCCATACAAATAAGATAAGTCGCTATCGGGTACCTGTGTTTCCAATGAGTGATCTTATTCAAGCCATCGGTTGAAATAGTTTGGCGCAATCCGTTGGAAGCCGCCGTATAAGACGAGGGGGTGGTTATTATTACATCTATGGAATCAGCTTTATCATCAAGGCCATTTTTACATGGCCACCAGTCACGGCTTCCATAAGGCTCGCTCAAAGTCCACATAACGGGTATGCCTGAATGCAATGTTGTTATGAAAGAACCAAAGCCTGTTGTAGGCGGAACGCCATGATAAAAAATAGTTACAGAATCAAGAGTTCCGGCTTTTTTTTGTGCGCTGAAATTTATTTTTATAGTATTATTTAAATGCTCAAACGATAGCAAACTGTTTTCTTGCTTTATGCTATCTATTAATAAATCATCCATCAGGTCATAGGAAATTGTATCTGTTGATTCTGTAATTACAAAATAAGAAGTGATCTTTCCTGAAATATATCTTATTGCAGGATCTACGTTCCATTCACATTTATAATACTTTACATCGAAGTTGGGTGATGCATGCGTAGCCTCTTTTGCAGTGGATAACCTGGTATATGTTTGACTTTCTGCAAATGCAATGTTATCATTTGCCTTACAGTAATTTTTTACTTGTTGCCCGTAAGCTTTTGAAACAAAAAGGATTAGAAAGGGAATAATAATTTTCATGAAAATTTCTTTAACTGTGTTTTAACCCTAAGGCTTGCATTTTAAAATTTCGGGCATTACATTTGCGTACCATCGGAAAAATTAATAACGTTAATACAGAATTATTAGTCCACTTTTATTAAATTTTTTTTCAACTTGTGAGAATTTTCCGATCGGTTAGAAACATTCTTACAAATAATCCAAAACAAAAATATTTCATTCATATCCTATCAAATGGATTTTATCCTATAAAGGGCTGAAGATATTTTATCATAAAACTAAAACCTGTCTAATGGCAGTCACGCCTGCAAATTAAAAAATTGAAGGCTGATCATATTAAAACAATTAATTAGTTATGAAAATAATTCGATCAAAGAGTTTTTTAGCATTACTTACAATTTTATTTATCATCGGTTTCAGTACTTCTGCAAGAACGCTAATCGGTTATTCTTCTTTAGTATCATTAATTTCCGAAGAGCGGGTTTCTTCAAATGAATTACCCGGAGAAACAAATCCCCTTTTTGTAGCGTATCCTGCGTGTTTGAAAGAACACAGGCTGCAAACAAAGGATTACGTAAAAGCTTACAGTGAAAAGAAACGTAGTTATATCATTCATATTTTCAACAAGGGTAAAAAGTTTTTTCCAAAGGCAATAGATATATTAAATAAATATGATGTGCCGGTTGAATTGCAAATGCTTCCTGTGCTTGAATCAGAATTTAATGCAAATGCGATTTCTAACGCAGGGGCAGTTGGTTACTGGCAATTTATGGCTGAGCTTGCAGGAGAATATGGCCTTCGTACCGGCGGGAAATATGATGAGAGAAAAAACTTTTCAAAGTCAACGACCGCCGCCGCAAAATTTTTACGCGATCAACTCGAATATTTTGATGATAATATTCTTTTGGCTGTTGCATCTTATAATTGCGGCCCCGGCCGTGTAAGGTCATCCATTAAAAAAAGTGGTAAAGCTGATGCTGATTTTTGGGATATAAAAAAATATCTTCCATCAGAGACACGGAAATTTGTGATGAATTTTATAGCCCTCAATGTGATTGCCGCTAATTACGAAAAATTTATTGATGGAAAGCTGGATTTTAGTGAAGCGCCCCTCATAAAGTTTGCAACCGTGAAACCTATCGATTTCAAAGATTCCATTCCTTCTAACCTTGTCTTATAAGACATAAACCATTTTAGCCGGTGTTTACCCATTACCTTTGTATTCACCATGCCTAAAGTAAACTATAATGATAGTATTAATTTTCTCCGTAAACTCACTGTGCGACGGATATGGAACGCGGGTAAAGTTCTCTCAAGTTTTTATATAAGCCGGCTTACAGGAAAGCCGGTGCAATGGGGCCTTCCAATGTCAATTTCATTTGAACCGACAACGTCATGCAATCTCCGTTGTCCTGAATGTCCCAGCGGCTTAAGACAATTTACCCGCCCTACAGGGATGTTGAAAAAAGATTTTTTCACACAAACGATCGATGATATTTATAAGGATATTCTATACCTTATTTTTTATTTCCAGGGTGAGCCTTATTTAAACAGGGATTTTTTGGAAATGGTAAAATACGCTTCTTCAAAAGGTATTTACACAGCCACTTCTACCAACGCACATTACCTAACGGATGAGGCTGCACGAAAGACGGTTGAGAGCGGCCTTGACAGGCTTATTATTTCAATAGATGGAACTACGCAGGAGGTTTATAAGCAATATCGCATAGGAGGTAATATTAATAAAGTGATTGAAGGCGCGAAAAATATAGTTAAGTGGAAAAAAGAATTAAAAAGTAAAACCCCATTTGTATTTTTCCAGTTCCTTGTTGTAAAACCCAATGAGCACCAGGTTGAAGAAATAAAAATGCTTGCAGAAGAAGTAGGTGTTGATGAAGTTCGGTTTAAAACCGCCCAGGTTTACGACTATGAGAATGATCCGAATCAGCTGATTCCATCGAATGAAAAGTTCAGCCGCTATAAAAAAAATAAAGACGGTAAAACTATTTCAAAAAATAAACTCGCCAATCATTGCTGGAAACTCTGGCAGGCTAATGTTATCACATGGGATGGCCTTGTAGTTCCGTGCTGTTTTGATAAAGACGCTTCTCACCAATTGGGTAATCTCAAAATGCAATCTTTCAAAGAAATATGGCACAACGATAATTACAAACAGTTTCGCAAAGAGCTCATGACAAGCCGGAAAAATATTGACATTTGTTCCAATTGCAGTGAGGGAGTGTCAGTCTGGAAAGACTAAATCCCATTTCTTTCCTCAATACTTTTCTACAAATTTTTATTGTTATTTTTATCTTATGACAGGTTTTAATAATCATTTGCGACAGATAATTTTATTGCTGTTGATATTATTTATTGGCATATTGATGCTCCGGCATTTTTATATTTTCTTGCCTGGTGTTTTAGGAGCAGTTACTTTGTATATCCTCAGTAGAAAAACATATATTAACTTAACAGAAAAAAGAAAATGGAAACCCGGCTGGACTGCTTTTTTATATATACTCGGTTTTATAATTATTATTTGCCTCCCTGTTTACATAGCGGCTGTATTGGTAACGCCTAAGTTAGTCGCTCTTTTTAACAATCCTGTCCAGTTGACAATCGCTTTACAAAGTTTTTCGGATAAAATTCTCGACGCCACGGGAGTTGAATTATTCAATAGCGATAGCTTAAAAAGCGTTACGCAAAAATTTGCGAATAATATTCCTATGCTACTTACAGGAACGGCTAACTTTTTAACCAACCTTCTTTTGATGTTTTTCGTTTTATATTATATGCTTATTCATGGTGAAAAAATGGAAAAGTACCTGCATGACATGATGCCTTTAAAAGAAACAAACCGTCATATTTTAAGCGCCGAAACGGATATTATGATTAGGGCAAATGCGATAGGCATACCCTTGCTTGCTGTTATCCAGGGGTTGGTTGCAACACTTGGCTTCTGGATTTTTGGCATTGGTGATTTTGCAATCTGGGGTTTCCTGGCAGGCGTAGCCTCGCTTATTCCTATTGTGGGAACTGGACTTGTATGGGTTCCGCTTATGGTTTATCTTCTGGCGGTAAACCATTTCTGGCAAGGCGTAGGACTTGGTATTTATTCATTGGTGGTTCTTACTAATATTGATTACGTCGCCAGGATAACGGTACTTCGAAGAATTGGAGATGTCCATCCGCTTATCACAATCCTGGGTGTTATAATTGGTTTAAGTATGTTTGGTTTCCTGGGTTTAGTCTTTGGTCCGTTGCTTATAAGTTATTTTATTGTATTGGTTCGTATTTATCGAAATGAATTTAATGCGCAACCTATGAGCCCGCTACATACGGAAAAGCAGGAATAATTTTTATAATTCTGCATCCTGTGTTATTAAAAATTTTGCTCTGTATTGCGCATCAATGGTCACGTTCCTCATTTCATGTATCAAAATCCTGTAGTTGCCAAATCAATATTTTGTAAATTGCCGCCTCATAAAAATTCCTCATGAAGAAATACCTCTTTTTTATTTTCACTCTTTTTTATTTTGGTTTTTTCAACCAGGTAATGGCGCAGCCCAAATATGAATTTCGCGGTGTGTGGGTCGCTACCGTTGATAATATTGATTTTCCATCCACTAAATTTTTAAGCTCTTACGGGCAGCAGGCGGAGTTTGTGAGCTTACTGGATATGCACAAAAGAAACGGCATGAATGCTGTGATAGTGCAGATTCGGCCTGCTACCGATGCTTTCTATCCATCACAATATGAACCCTGGAGCGAATGGCTCACAGGTACCCAGGGGAAGCCGCCTTCTCCATATTACGATCCGCTGGAATTTATGATAACGGAAACCCATAAACGCGGAATGGAATTTCATGCATGGATGAATCCATACCGGGCGGTTTTCAATATTAGTAAATCTTCTATTTCGCCTACGCACATAACGAGGCTGCATCCTGAATGGTTTATAGATTATGGCGGTAAAAGGTATTTTGATCCCGGTAATAAAGAAGTGCAGCAATTTTTAACCAATGTTGTAAGAGATGTCGTGCATCGTTATAATATTGATGCTATTCATTTTGATGATTATTTTTATCCATACCGTATTTCCGGAAAAGAATTTGGAGATGCTCAGTCATTTAAAAAGTATGGAAATGGCCTGGATAAGGAAACCTGGCGAAGGGGGAATGTAGATTCCATTATCGTGAAACTCAGCCTTGCAATAAAACAAGAAAATAAATATTGCAAATTTGGAATAAGCCCTTTTGGTGTATGGCGAAATATTGACAAAGACCCGGAAGGAAGCAATACAAAAGCGGGGCAAACAAATTATGATGATCTCTATGCCGATATATTGCTGTGGCTCAAAATGAAATGGGTTGACTATGTAGCGCCACAATTATACTGGGAATTTAATCATAAGGTAGTTGGCTACGAAGTATTGATAGACTGGTGGGCCAGGCATGCTTATGGCCGGCAAATGTATATAGGCCAGGGAATATACAGGGCCCTTGAATCAAAATCGTATGCATGGAAAAATAAAAATGAATTGCCAAACCAGATAAAACGCCTGCGTGAATATCCGCAGGTGCAGGGCAGTATATTTTTTAGCAGCTCGACATTTGCAAGCAACCCTAATGGATGGAGCGATAGCCTCAGAAACAATTACTATAAATATCCCGCGATCGTTCCCCCTATGCCCTGGATTGATTCTGTAAAACCCTCCCGGCCTGAATTGATATTTGATAGTTCGAAAGTTGCTATCTATTCGAATGATATTGAGCTTTACCTCGTTGTAGATAGCCTTAATAAAAACCTTAACCGCTATGTAATTTATAATTTTGAAGACACTGATAAGATAGATAAGAATGATCCCAAAAGAATTTCAGAAATATTGGTTTCCGGAAATAATATGTACAAATTTGATCTTGAAAAAATACCTCAGCAGCAAAATAAAATTGTAATAGCCGCCACTGCATTAACTAATACTAATAATGAAAGTGTACTTAGCCGTTATATTTATCTTGAGCGTAAAGTAAATGGATGGCACGTTGTACCTGTTCAAAATAATAAATGAATGGTAATTGAGAAAGATGAGAGTGAAAGATTAATCAGGAATAACTGATCATTAAAAACATATTTTAATAGATTATTTCAGGTTGTTGATAATATTCTCCCTGTTAGTATAGATTTTTCTTATTAGCGGAGTGATTTCTTCTGCAATCTTACTTTTTCTGTGCATGATCATTTGAACCATTAATTGTTTCTTATCATTTATTTCCTGCAAAGACCCGTTCTCATTGCCATTATCAATATTTGAAACCTGTTCTGCTCCATTGTTATTTCTCATGCTTAAAACTATTTTTTTCAGATCTTCATCAGCATCGTTGGAAGCCTGCACCATAATGAGTGTTGATATCGCTTCGATGTTTTCATCATTCATATTCTTACAGGCAGTGTTAGAATGAAGTACTTTGATAAGACTGTCTGCATTTGCCTGCTTGATTTTTAACTGCCCTGCTGACTTTGTAATTATGTTTTTTAATTGAGGTCTTATTGTTGGCATCGCATTTTTATAAAATGCATCTGCATCGGGTGGCATAGA
>JBDTMP010000410.1:0-2206 GCA_039934215.1 Ginsengibacter sp. | reverse complement strand
GCAAGGTCGTAAGTGCCTACATAATAGAGGTTACCCGCTATTCTAAATGGCTGGTAAGGTCTCGACCATTCTTCAGTAGTTTTTGGCTCTGTTACTTTTTGTGCAGTTGCCGAAAACGATAATAATAGGATGGCGATAAACACCATATTTTTAAGGGAGCGGTTAAGCATGTATTGATAGTTGATGTTCAAATGTACCAGCTTGTAAAGCAAATTAACCTCTGATTATGATATTCGGTTATCTTTTTTTTCACTGTGCTTGTGTTTGTAACCCCGGAACACTTCATCAATTATTAATGCAAGACAATTCCCTTATCAGCAGCTGTGTTACTAAAGGTGAAGAATGGAATACGACAGTTTAATTCCAGTCCTGGCCATGCCAAAAAATGCCGGATAGCCTTTGCCGTTATAAATAGAAAAAGTAAATAATGATTACAGTTTCCTTTTCAACAGTTACAATTTTTCTATGACATCTCTCCATGATTTGTACCGCCCATCTTAAAGATTTTTCTTCTTTTTTAAATTCTGCTATTTTCACACTTTAATAAAATTAGGAAATGGGAGAAGTGGAAATAGATATGTATAACGGTACAATTATAGTTTACTCCCATATCATCACCTATGGAAACGCGGCTGATGAAAGGATAACAGAGTCTATAAGAGCAGAAATAGAAACAATGTGGAACGAAGCGCGGGGAATGATAATTATACAAGGAAACCCTTGCGTGGTAAGCTTTAGTATTACCGCAGCTTTAAACCCTGCAATTGAAATAATAGAAATATACAGCAATACCAACCCCTGCAATAATTATTTCAGAATTGAAGAATATGCACACGGCAATATTTCATTTGTAGATAATATAGGTTGTAACAGCGGCTATTTTAAACTGGAGAATTTGTATCCGGGTTCTACCACTGCTGCGCATGAATACGGACATACGCTGGGTCTTGATCATCCTGCTAATCTTGATTATAGGGGTAAAGGCATTCCACGTATTATGTATCCACGCGGAACATTGGTTGATCCGCCATTTCAATATGATTCTTCAAAACCGGCCGGCGTAACCGGCGGGACAATGCATCCCATGTATAGAAAAGTTTTTGCGGAAGATGTAGCAGCACTTAAACTCGAAAAGCTTCGATATAAAAATAGAAAATCCTTTATAGGTGAATTCACGAATGTGTTTCATTACAATCATGAAGAAGCAGGATTTACCGATATGATACCACCAACCGCATAAGAAAATTTATTCTATTGAGGTTTCACATTGAGACTTGTAAGTTTTCTTTTTGGCTGTAAATACCGGTAAGCAAAAAAAATAGCAACAGCAAGTAAAATGAACATCCATAGATGTGCAAGCACAAGAACAATCGCTATGAAATATTGCCACCCATCTTTTAAAGCATTGCCTAACCTGTGACCAAAGGGAAGTTGATAATCTGAAATTACAGGGTTGGCAACAATTTCTTTCCTTACCAAAGAATTTTGAAACAGGCTAATGTTTACGACACTGTAGCTTACATCAGCGTCTATCTCCCTGTTAGATATTTGCTGTTCTATAGATTCATCTTTAACTCCAATAGTTTGCAGGTTTGTGAGAGATTTACTTTTTTTTATAGCTGGCCCTGATAAAACCTCCACCCTGTTTTTTTGCTTTAGAACATTTTCAAGATAAGAAAGGCTTTTATCATCAATGTGTAATTTGATACTGCTTATAAAATATCCAAGATCGGCCGCGCTATACAAAAAGTCTTCGAGATTTTCTGATGGGATACGAACTAAAAAATCAGCCTGGGGCGTATAGGTTGTAATGATCATTGACGAATCTGTAGAAATTTTTAATTCATTTCTTTCAACTTCAACAAACTCCAGGTTTTGATTATAGGTCATACCACCAAATTTCCGCGTAATGCCTGATAAAGTCCTTGAACTTTGCGCTACATCTTTTACTTTGAAATTTATGCTGGCTGTCTTTACAAGTTTGACTGAGTCGCCTGTAAGTTTTGTAATGGAACCGGAATCGCTTAATGCCGCAAATGTATATTTTTCATTAGTGTTACCATTGCAACCAATAAGAAATGCGGTGAATAAAAGAGCGGGCAGTAGAAAGAAAGGTCTCATATTTTATTTGTTTTATTTTATTTATCCGATTTATTTTTATAAGTAACCCTGGGATATGATTTCTCTATTGTTAATTATTTCATTA
>JBDTMP010000409.1:0-2568 GCA_039934215.1 Ginsengibacter sp. | reverse complement strand
TCTTCAGAAGAATGTATTTTGCGGGATACTGCGATGATATCATTAAAGGGAGTGAGCACCACAAACCTGCCGGGTAGAGAAAGCTCACAGCTAAGACGTGGGCCCTTCGCCGCAATGGGTTCTTTTAGTATTTGTACTAAAATATTCGGCTTGCCGCTAAGTACTTCCGTGATTTTCCCTGTCTTTACAATTTCCGGCTCAATGGGCGCCGTTGAAAAATCGAAGCTTTTCTCCGACTTATCGTTTATGGCGATATTAGTAAATTTTAAAATGGAGCGCACATAAGGGCTGAGATCGGTATAATGCAAAAAAGCATCTTTCTCGAAACCTACATCCACAAAGGCGGCATTAAGGCCGGGGATTAATTTTTTTACTTTACCCAGGTACAAATCGCCCACTGCAAAACTCGCATTTGCATTTTCATTATGCAACTCAACAAGCTTTTTATCCTCAAGCAAGGCAATTTCCACCGCCTGCGGGGCAGCGTTTATAATAAGTTCCTTATTCAACTCAAAATCTTTTAATTAATTTCTTAATTACAAATTACACGGAAGGAATTAAAAATATTCCCGACAGGCTATCGGGAGGTATTACGGCACAGTTAAGTAAAAGCAAAAATTTACTTCTTTTTATGTCGGTTTTTTCTTAAACGCTTCTTTCGCTTATGAGTAGCGATTTTATGGCGCTTTCTCTTTTTACCACAAGGCATAACTGAGTATTTTAAATAATTTATAATAAAAAATGAATTGAAATAATTGTCTCAATTCATTCGTGTCGCAATATTGTAAGCCCGTTGCTACGGGGCATTTCTTAATGCTTTTATTCGTTCATCCACTTCCCTGCTGAATGCAGGATTGTTCACCAGGTGTTTGCTTTGCTCGTACCATTTGATGGCATTTTCTTTGTCTCCTGTGGCGGCATAAGCATCGGCAAGCCATGAAACCGCTTCGAGATTATGAGGGTCAAACGTGACAACCTTATTCAACCTTTCCACCGCCTTTTCATTCTGCCCTGAAATAACAGCACCTATCCCGAGTACCATCTGCGCCTGCATGTTATTCGAATCTTTTCGTACCACTTCCAGCAATTGCTGGATCCCCTTCATAGTTTGCTGCGGGTCACCAGCCATTCCCTGCCCGTAAACGTAGCAACTTCCCAGGCCCACTTTTAAATCGTCATTACCGGGATCGAGTTGTAAAGCTTTCTGAAATAAAGACGCGGCAGTCTCCGCTTCCCAGGTTTTTAACTCCACATTTTCTTCCCTCCGCATGTTCTCTAAAATTAACCGGGCAGCAAAGGTGAGGTTTTTTTCCGAATTATCCAATTTGGCAGCTTCACTTAAATAATAAGCATAAGGCAGGAAAATGCCGGCGGAATCTTTCCAAAAATCAGCCAGTGCGGTATATTGATTGGCCTCCTGTTTTTTAAGATCGCCACGCGTAATATTATTCTCAAGCCGGGAGATGGTAATCGTTTGGGAGGGCGTAAGTTTTTGCTTTTCTTTTGCGATCGCATCGAGTATGTTGAAGTTGGATTTTGCTGCAACCGGTTCGGCAGCATCGTGCTTTGCTGTTTCAGTTTTACCAAATATGAGGAGGATAAATAATAATACAAGCCCTCCGGCGGCTAAAAATATTCTTTTAATCAAGATTTAAATGGGATTTTTATTCCCGAAAGACGAAGGTAAGCTTATTCAGGTTTTTGTACCATATTCCTGCTTTTAATATCCTGTACAAATTCTTTAGCCGGCTTAAATGCGGGAATGTGATGCTCGGGAATTTCAACTGCAATATTCTTTTTTATGTTCCGTCCTATTTTGGCGGCTCTTTTCTTTGTGATGAAGCTGCCGAAACCCCGGATATATATATTTTCTCCCTTGCCGAGAGATTCCTTAACTTCTTTGAAAAGGGTTTCCAGCGTTACCAAAACGTCAACTTTAGGAATTCCTGTTTTTTCTGAAATCTGGTTAATTAAATCTGCTTTTCTCATTTTAATATTTTTAGAAGAAGAGTTAAATAAAAGTCTAAAACGGAAAGATGTTCAACCAGGTTATACAAATTTAATAAATCTTTATTTTAAATTCATTCTGAATAATTTACGTTTCAGCTTTGCGTTTTTCCCTTCTATAAAATATCTTGCCGTCATATTTTTAATGAAAAATAAAAAATTATTTACTCAAATCCTACTTTCCTGGAACCGGAATGAAAATAAAAGGGAAATGCCCTGGAAGGGGGAGAAAGACCCGTACAAGATATGGATAAGTGAAATCATGTTGCAGCAAACGAGAGTCAAGCAGGGAATTGGCTATTTTCACAGGTTCATAAAATCGTTCCCGGATGTTGAAACCCTGGCGCAGGCTACCGACCAAAAAATTTTTAAACATTGGGAAGGACTGGGATATTATTCGAGATGCCGCAATTTAATTGCATCGGCAAAAATTATTACGACAAAACTGAATGGAAAATTCCCTGCGAAGTATGAAGATATACTTGCTTTGAAAGGAATAGGTGTTTACACCGCTTCTGCTATCGCATCGTTTGCTTACAACCAGGCTTATGCCGTAGTTGA
>JBDTMP010000408.1:0-24601 GCA_039934215.1 Ginsengibacter sp. | reverse complement strand
AACCGGGCTTTTAGAAGTCTGCGTATTTTTTACATTCGCGTCATTATGATTGGCAAAAAGTGAATGAAGAACTTTTTTTGGTGTAATACTAAAAGCGAAAATCACCACGAGGCTTGCAGCAAAGAATTGTCTTATGTAAATGTTTTGTCGCAAATAAAATTTTTGATACAGCGTTGCAAATATATATATCAAAAGCCAATGAGAATCATTCTTCCTTACTTATTTTTGATGTATTCTTTTTTATTATTTAATATTTAAAAATAATTTTATGCCAATCGTTAAAGTAATTGAGGTCATTGCTTCTTCAGAGAAAAGTTTCGATGATGCCATTCAAAATTGTGTGGATGAAGTTTCAAAAACAGTTAGTAATATCGATTCTGTCTATGTAAAAGATTTTAAAGTTCATGTAGATGGAGGAAAAATTAGCTCGTTTGGAGTTATTTGTAAAGTCTCTTTTAGGGTAAACGCTAAAGACGTTACCTAAGCATTAAATTAAAGATAAAACCAAGAGGGAGTGTCAACTCCCTTTTGGTTTATTGAAAATTTTTAAGCTCCTTTAGTTGTTCGCTACCTGTACCGCGGTGCCATAGCATAATACTTCGGTTACCCCATTCATTACTTCATTTGCATCATACCTCATATTTATTATTGCGTTGGCGCCTTTATCATTTGCATGCTGTATCATGTGATGATAAGCTTCGAGCCTTGTTTTTTCGCACAAGTCCACATAAATTGAGATTGTGCCACCAAGTAATGTTTGTAAACCGCCTGCAATATTTCCGAAAAGGCTTCTCGATCTTACAGTTATACCTCTCACAATGCCCAGGTGTTTTGTGATATGATATCCTTCAAGCTGGTTGCTTGCAGTTATAAGTTGTTCGTCTACCATGATTTAATTATTAATTTTCCTTTCAAATTTAACATACTTTTTCTGTAAGCATTTTATTAGCATCGTTTTTGTTTATGTGTTGTTCGTAATTTGCAAACCCTTTTGATTTTTTATTTAAATTCTTCATATTACAACAATGTTACAAACCGCAGAGGATATTCGCCTGCTCAATGAAAAAATAAATCATTCAGCAACATTTATTGATAAGATACATGCTGAAATAGGTAAAGTAATTGTTGGACAGAACCACATGATCGAGCGGCTGTTAATCGGTTTGTTAAGTAACGGCCATATTTTGTTGGAAGGAGTACCGGGGCTTGCGAAAACTCTTTCCATCCGGTCGTTGGCAAGCACCATCAATGCCAGGTTCAGCCGCATACAATTTACTCCCGATCTTCTGCCGGCTGATGTGACAGGAACCATGATTTATAACCAGCAGAAGAATGAATTTATGGTACGCAAGGGGCCGATATTTGCCAACTTTATTTTAGCAGATGAAATAAACAGGGCTCCGGCAAAAGTGCAAAGCGCTTTGCTGGAAGCCATGCAGGAAAGACAAGTTACAATTGGCAATCATTCATATCCGCTTGATGAGCCATTTTTAGTTTTGGCAACTCAAAACCCAATTGAACAGGAAGGAACTTATCCATTGCCCGAGGCGCAGGTGGACAGGTTTATGCTGAAGGTAATTATTGACTATCCCTCCAAAAGCGAAGAGCAATCTATAATACGGCAAAACGTACAGGGTTTGCAACAGCCGCATTTAAATCCTGTTGTGTCAACACATGAAGTATTAAGTGCAAGAGAATTAGTAAGACAGGTTTATATGGATGAAAAAGTTGAACAATACATTATTGATATTGTATTTGCAACCCGGTTTCCAGATCAGTACAATCTTTCAAAACTTAAACCTTTAATTTCTTTTGGAGGTTCACCAAGGGCGAGTATTAATCTTGCGCTTGCTTCAAAGGCTTATGCCTATCTTAACAAAAGGGGCTATGTAATTCCTGAAGACGTAAGAAATATCTGCAAAGATGTTTTGCGTCACCGTATTGGTCTCACGTATGAAGCAGAAGCTGAGAATGTAAATGTTGAGATGATAATAATGGAAATATTGAAAGTCGTGAATGTACCGTAATAGGTATCATCTATCAGGTATGAGGTATCAGGAAAAGCTGTAAGGTTAAAAAATAAATATGCTTTTCAAGAAAATAATGTTTTAAATATTTTAAAGTAAACAATCCATGTCCTTCTCCCTGGAGAAGGGTTGGGATGAGGCTCCCCATGTTAACAACCGCCGAGATAGTAAAAAAAGTAAAAGAACTGGAGATCATCAGTAAGAAGATTACTACGCATCTTTTTACGGGTGAGTATCATTCCGCCTTTAAGGGTAAGGGAATGAGTTTTAGAGAAGTACGTGAATATTATCACGGTGATGATGTGAGGTTTATTGACTGGAATGTGAGCGCCCGTTTTTCACATCCTTTCACCAAAGTTTTTGAAGAAGAAAGAGAATTAACTGTAATTCTTTTAGTGGATGTAAGCGCCAGCGCATTATTTGGTACGGTGCATCAGCGTAAAAGAGATATGATAACTGAAATTGGTGCGGTGCTTACTTTCAGTGCGATAAATAATAATGATAAAGTAGGCGTGATTTTTTTTAGTGACAAAGTTGAAAAATATATTCCTCCTAAACAGGGTAAACAGCATGCATTATTTATTGTGAGAGAGTTGCTAACTGCACAGCCTAAACGAACTGGCACAAATCTGAATGAAGCTTTGAATTTTTTCTCAAAGTCTAACAGGCAAAAGAGCATCGCATTTATCATGAGTGATTTTATAGATGAGCGATACGAAGACAAGTTACGTGTAATGAGCAGCCGGCACGATGTAATAGGCTTGAAAATTTATGATAAAATGGATCTTACGCTTCCTGATATCGGGATTTTGAAAATTGAGGATTTGGAAAGTGGAGAAACGCGATGGCTGAATACATCCGATACCATGGTAAGGCATAATTACCAGCAAAATTTTATGCAGCATAGTGCGCACTGCAAAAGTATTTTTAAAAAAACAGGATCCGATCTGCTGCACATACGCACTGATGAGGATTATGTAAAAATTTTGCAGCAGTTTTTTTTAAGAAGAAAATAAAGTGAATGGTTTGAGTAAACGAGTTTATCATATACGGGCGGGTTTCCTATTTTTTCTTGTAGCGTTCCTGTTTTCTGCACAAAGCGTAATTGCACAATTACCTGTTATAAAAACCTCGGTTAATAAAAATAATATTTTAATAGGAGAGCAGTTTCAATATAAGGTTGAAACTTCAATGCCTGATAATTCTTTCAGGCTTACCTGGTTTTCACTACCGGATAGTTTTGGAAATTTTGTTGTTGTAATTAAAAATAAAATTGATTCAACTACGCTGAATGGGAATTTACTTTTTAGCCAGGAATTAACCCTTACCAGTTTCGATTCAGGGAGAAGAGTAATTCCTCCACTTGCTCTTACAGCCGAGCCTTTAGATGCCGATTCTTCTTACAGCCTTTTTACAGATACCATTCCCATCATTGTTTCATTTTCTCCGTTGGATAGTGTAAAAACATTTCATGATATTAAAAACATTATTGAGGTTAAAAAAGAATGGCCCTGGTGGATATGGTTGCTGATAGGTATTGGCCTTTTAATTATTATATTTTTGATAATCTTTCTTGTAAGGGTTTTTAGAAAAAAAGAAAAAATTCCAGATCTTTTTAATGCAAAACTCACGCCTTTTGATGAAGCGATGCAGGCTTTGAACGATTTGGAAAAAGAGCAGCTTCTGCAGAAAAATGAAGTAAAGGTTTATCATACGCGGCTTTCAGAAATTTTTAAACGATACATTACAAGAAAAACAAACAGCTATAAACTGCACCTTACTTCAGATGAAATGCTTATGGAGATTAATGAATATGGACTAAAGAAAGAAAAGCTTTCTGCTTTTGCAAATAGTCTTCGTATGAGCAACGCAGTAAAATTTGCAAAATATATTCCTCCTCACATTGACAGCGAAGAATGCCTGAACCAAACCAAAGAAATGATCAAGCAAATTAATAATAGCCTAAACATGAAAACCGAAAATGCTGGTTGATTATTTTAACGATATAATTTTTGATCAGCCGCTTTTTTTCATCCTGTTCGCGATAATCCCGGTTCTTATTTTCTGGAAGCTTACTAAAGGGAAAAGGCAAACCGCAGCTATACCGGTGTCAACTATAAAAGGTTTGGCAAAATCAGGATCCTGGAAAAACTTTTTTTACAACACTCCTTTTATTTTAAGATTGCTGGCACTAAGTTGTATAATTGTGGCGCTTGCAAGACCTCAAACCAGGTTTGACGAGCAACTATCCGAAGGTGAAGGCGTCGATATAATTTTATGCATTGATGTAAGCGGAAGTATGACTGCTCAGGATTTTACACCAAACCGGATGGAAGCCGCAAAAAAAGTTGCGGAGGATTTTGTAGATCATCGCACCACAGACAGGATTGGGATTGTAATATTTTCGGGAGAAAGTTTTACGCAGTGCCCTCTTACAACAGATCATTATGTTTTAAAAAGCCAGATAGAGCAAATACGAAACGGCTTACTGGAGGATGGTACTGCTATAGGATCAGGCCTTGCAACAAGCGTTGACCGCCTCAGAGGCAGTAAAGCGAAAAGCAAGGTTGTTATTTTACTTACAGATGGTATTAATAATGGAGGACTTATTGACCCCGCGACCGCCAGGGAAATTGCAAAAACTTTTAAAGTAAAAGTGTACACAATTGGTGTAGGCTCCGATGGATATGCCGCGACACCTGTAAATACGCCCATGGGAATTGTAATGCAAAATGAAAAAGTTGCCATTGATGAAAAATTGCTTAAAAATATTGCGGATGAAACCGGGGGAAAATATTTCAGGGCTACGGATAATAATAGCCTGAGTAATATTTATAATGAAATAGATCATCTTGAAAAATCAAAAGTTGAGATCACAACATTCCATCGTTCTACAGAAAAATTTTATCCGTTTGTGTTTGCCGCTATGGCATTATTATTATTTGAAATTCTTTTAAGATATACAGTCTTTAAAAAGTTTCCATAAATCAATACATATCGTGAACTGTATATATCTCCTAAATTGCATTTATGAATGGACATGTTTATAAATCAACCGGTAGCTGGTATTTAGTAAAAAATGACCAAGGAGAAAAATTCAATGCCCGCATAAAAGGAAAATTTAAAATTGATGATATCACGTCCACCAATCCTCTTGCCGTAGGTGATGAAGTGGAATTTGATAAAGAAGATATTGAAGAAGAAAGTGTAGTTATAACCCAAATTCATCAAAGAAAAAATTATATAACCAGGCAATCGCCGCATAATAAGCACCAGCATCATATTATTGCATCCAACCTGGATCAAAGCCTCCTTTTCGCGACGCTAAAGGAACCTAAGACATCACGCGGTTTTATAGACAGGTTCCTTGTTGCCTCTGAAGCGTATCATGTGCCCGCGATAATTGTGTTTAATAAAAGTGATCTCTACAAAAAAAAGGAATTGGAAAAATACGAACAGCTAAAATATGAATACGAACAGGTGGGATATATAGTTCTATCAATGAGCCTTGCTGAAAAAACGGGATTAGATCCGGTAACAGATCTTTTAAAAAATAAAAGAACTTTATTAAGCGGCCACTCCGGTGTCGGCAAGTCATCATTCATCAATAATATCTTTCCTGAAATTGATCTCAAGACACAGGATGTAAGCGGCTGGAGCGGTAAAGGCCTTCATACGACTACATTCGCCGAAATGTATGACCTGCCGGGTGGCGGAAAAATTATTGATACGCCAGGGTTGCGTGAATTCGCGCTGATGGATTTTGAAAAAGAAGAATTATCTCACTATTTTCCTGAAATGAAAGAATTAATAAATGAATGCCGTTTTAATAACTGTATGCATATTGAAGAACCGGGATGTGCAGTAAAAAAAGCAGTAGAAGAAGGAAAAATTTCTTCTGAGCGTTATATAAGTTACCTCACCATTCTTGATTCAATTGAAAATAAAAAGTGGTAAAACCATTCCCGTTTATCCTTTTGCAGATCAAGTCTTTACTGAAGCCTCTTCCTTAAGGGAATGGGCAAAACTCATACGAAAAAGAGGAGAAGGGGATTCCTTCTAATAAGCATTCCTCTCTAAAAACTTTGCCACTTCCCGCACTGCGCGGTTTTCTTTGGCCATTCCTCTCGTACTGTGAGGTAATATAGATACTCCATTAAAAATATTATAATGAAGTGTCAGGAAGTGATTTTTGTATTTAAAATCCCAGTCGAGTGTTTCGGCATCATCGACCTGGTTTAAAAAGTTCACATGCAAACCTTCTGAAAGAATATCTGCAATGGAATAAAATTTTGAAACACCGCAGTTGTCGTCAATTACAGCTTCAGTACCTCCAAAATTTGTTTTTAAATGATAGCACATAAAATCGGGTATTAATTGTTGGATTAAAACAGTTTGATAATTTTTTTTAATTATGATTTAAATTTCTTTGCTTTTCTTGCCGCTTTGATAGCATCCTTATCACCGGATAAAAGCTTTTCAGCGCCCACGTTTTTTCCATTCGTCGGGCAACCATACTTTTCATTTTTCCTAAAAACGGAGCATCCTGTGAAAGTCAAAATACATACCACTGCGATCAATAATTTTTTCATTAACTTTTAATTAAGTGTAAGACGTAAATTTTCTTATTACGGATGCCCGATGATTGTTAAGTTTAAAAATTTTCTTTATCATACTTACGTTTAAATATCAATCCCGGTCTTAAACCAATCCGCATACATTACATAATTATCTGCGATTCGGGTTATCTCACCGTCTATCAATTCCTGTGGAATATTTTTTATCTTTTTGGCGGGAACTCCTGCATATATGCTTCCAGCCTCTATCTCGGTATTTTCGAGAACAACAGCACCAGCAGCGATAATGCAATTACAGCCAATTTTGGTATTATCCATCACAATTGCACCCATGCCTACGAGTACATTGTCAGCTATAACGCATCCATGTACAATTGCATTGTGTCCAATACTCACATTATTTCCAATTGTGGTTGACGCTTTTTTGTAGGTGCAATGAATTACAGCCCCATCTTGTACATTAACTTTATTGCCCATGCGAATCGTATTTACGTCACCACGTATAACTGCATTAAACCAAATACTGCAATCATCGCCCATGATAATATCACCCGCAAGTGTAGCATTTGGCGCTATATAACAATTCCTTCCCCACACAGGTTTTATTCCTTTTACTTCAAGTATTAAAGACATAATTTTTATTTTACTAGGGAGGTGTCATGATAAATCCCGACAAGTCGCGAATTCACTTGTACTTTCATGCTATGGGAATCCATCAAAATGCTATAGAACCGTTACAAGAAATTAAACTATCACTCAAATCAATTCGTGTACTAATTTCGCATAAATTCCTGAATCACCATGTATATTAACATCGTACTTCTCATGTTGTACTTTGCAAAATGCACACCGTAAATTGTTTACTTCCGTGACCAACCGCCAAATATTCCTGAACCATATTGGGCAAACATCTCCAGCCCCTTTAGCCCTTGAAATTGTAAAAGCCGAAGGCTGCAAATTGTACGATATCAATAACAAAGAATATATTGACCTTATTGGAGGCATAAGTGTTTGCAATATTGGACATGGAAATAAAAAGGTGATAGGTGCCATCAATAAGCAAATAAATGATTACCTGCATGTGATGGTAAATGGTGAATTAATTTTATCCCCGCAAACTTCATTTGCAAAATTGCTAACCGATAATTTACCCGCTTCTCTTAACTCTGTTTTCTTTACTGCCTCGGGCTCAGAAGCTACGGAAGGAGCCATGAAGCTTGCAAAAAGATACACAGGCCGCACACAAATTGCAGCATTCAATAAAAGTTATCATGGCAGCACGCAGGGCTCATTAAGTATAATGGGAGATGAATACTGGCGCAATTCTTTCAGACCTCTGTTGCCTGGTATCGTGCATCTAACTTTTAATTCATTCGAAACCCTTGAGCAAATAACAGATCAAACCGCTTGCGTAATTGCTGAAACGATACAGGCGGAAGCGGGAGTAATTGTACCTGAAAAAAAATGGATGCAGGCGCTCAGAAAAAAATGCAATGAAATGGATGCTTTGTTGGTGCTCGATGAAATTCAATGCGGCTTTGGAAGAAACGGAACTTTATGGGCTTTTCAACAATTTGATATTGTGCCTGATATATTGCTGCTCGGCAAAGCCCTCGGTGGAGGAATGCCATTAGGTGCTTTTATTGCTGATAAAAAAATTATGGGTAGCCTTGCCAGCAACCCGGTACTTGGGCACATTAATACTTTTGGCGGTCATCCTGTATGTTGCGCTGCGGGTAATGCAGCTATGCAGGTGCTGTTAGAAGAAAATATTATAGATTCAGTTTTTGAAAAAGAAAAATTATTTATAGAAAATCTTCAATCGTCCAAAATAAAATTAATGAGAAGCAGGGGCCTAATGATAGCGCTCGGGTTTGAAAATTTCGAAGAAAATAAAAGAGTGATAGATGCTCTTCTGCAGGTATCTGGCCACTTGCAGTGGCCTGACACCTCCGCAAACACACCAGCTATTTTTACAGATTGGTTTTTATTTGCCCCCGAGTGCTTAAGAATAGTTCCACCGCTAAATATCACAACCGAAGAGATTTTAACATCGTGTGATATTATAAATAAAACATTAAATAGTTTTTAAATTCGGCAGTATTTTACTTGGATATATCGAATATGATTATTTACTTTGCATCTCAAAGTACTTTTTATGGATCATCAAAATCAATCTTTGCAGGATCTTCACCACATCAAAAACATGATGGAACGAAGCAGCAGGTTTATAAGCCTGAGCGGCCTCAGCGGAATTGCAGCTGGTGTTTTCGCCCTGGCAGGAGCATGGGTTGCACATTCCAAAATATCTTTGTATAACTATGAAAATAGTCCCGGGTTTAATGATGAAAGAGGAAGCTATATATTTAGAGATGGAACCAGTTTACTAATAAATCAACTTGTTGTAATTGCCTTATTAACTTTCGTTGCCGCTTTTATTTCTTCATTCTTTTTCACTTATCTCAGAAGTAAAAGTAACGGTATTCCTCTTTGGGGTACTGCTTCCATTCGTCTTTTTTGGAATACAATTATTCCGTTAGCCGTTGGCGGACTATTTCTACTGAGATGTCTTCAAATGGAGTACTATGATTTAATCGCCCCGGGGTGTTTAATTTTTTATGGATTGGCTTTAGTGAACGCATCCAAATATACATTGGGTGAAGTTAAATACCTGGGGTACTGTCAGCTAATTTTGGGTATTACTAACTTATGGATGATTGGATATGGCCTGTATTTCTGGGCGGCTGGATTTGGAATTTTACATATAATATATGGTTTATTAATGTGGTTCAAATATGAACGTGCATCTAATATTGAGTAAAGATTATAAATGAATAACCCAATAGAAAATCTTAATAAAATTTTTGACAGCCGCGTGCGGCTGGGTATTATGAGTACGCTTATGGTAAATGATGCAATAAATTTTAATGATTTAAAACAACTCATTGATGTAACAGATGGAAATCTTGCGTCTCATATTAAGTCATTGGAAGATGCCGGATATATAAAAGTGAATAAAGGGTTTATAGGAAGAAAAACAAACACTACTTATGCAGTTACAAAAGCCGGGCAAAAAGCATTTCAGCAACACCTGGATGCATTGGAAAAAATGATAAAAACAATAAAATAATTTTTTTTTGTGCGCATACTTTGAAATACAAAGCACTTTCTAAAAAATGAAAATTAACTTTTATCATTAAACTGTTGGAACATGAAAAAATTCCATCATCAGCATATCCCGGTGATTGCAGTTATCACGGTCCTTTGGGAAATTATTTGCACTTCAGTGCAGCAAAACAAATTCTAAAAATATATGAAAACATCTCCGGCGTGGACAGAGCATTTTGAAAGCAACATCAAAATCGAAAGAATTGACTGGCAATTACAACCATCCTTAAAAATTATTGAAAGAAGCAATATTTTGAAATCATTGCAGGCCTGGCAATTGGGTGAGACATCTGATGGCTCACATTTATTAAGTACTTCAAAAAAATACGCGGTAAAGATTGGTGATATCCATTATGTAAAAGCAGTGGAATTATTTATTAGAGAAGAGCAAAAGCACGGAAACAACCTTGGGAAATATTTAGACAGAATAGGTGAAAAAAGACTGAAAAAAAATTGGGCGGATACCATGTTTAGAAAAGTCAGGTATTATAATTCAAGCATGGAACTATGGACGCTTGCTGTAATTACAGTGGAAAGCACGGCGCAGATTTTTTATCAATCTTTAAAGGATGCCACCGGCTGCGAGCTTTTGAAACAAATATGTACCGATATTTTAATCGATGAAGCTTTTCATATAGACTTTCAGTCTGAAAGATTTCGGATGATTTATGAATCCAAAAAACTAATTTCTAAAGTTTTATGTTTTTACTTATATAAATATTTCTATTTCTCAATAATCATTCTTGTATGGTTTGCTTATAGGCGCACCTTCATCGCAGGTAGAAATGATTTCTTTAGTTATTGGAAAAAAATGAACCTGAAGTTTAATAAGACAATTGGAAGATTTAAAAAACCGGAGCCGGTAAAAATTATTCCAATTGGTGTAATGACATTCGATGAATGTTAAGCAATTTTGAATTCAAATTATTTAATTATGCATTTTTATAAATCCGTTGGTTACGCATGGCATGGAATAAAATTGTGCTTTCGTACCGAAAAGAATTTCAGAATACAATTAGTGATAGCAGCAATTACTTTTGTTGCAGGTATATTCTTCAGAATTGAGCCGTATGAATGGCTTGCTATTCTTTTTTGCACCGCGCTTGTGCTTGGCTTTGAAATTCTAAATACTGCTATAGAAAAACTTTCGGATGTATTTATTACTTCCGTTCATCCTTTAATAAAACAGGTTAAGGATATTGCCGCCGGCGCTGTTTTATTTGTATCCATTATAAGCCTGGTTATGGGTTGCATCATTTTTATTCCCAGGATTATTTTACTCATTAAAAATTATTACCGATGAGGGCCACTGTCAATCAATTGATATCATTATCTGCGGGATTTACAATTTTCCTGATCTTATGCAGGGTAATTTATTCTGGCAGTCTTGCGTATGGATTTTTTGTATGGAATCTTTTTCTTGCGGGAATGCCAATGGTTATAAGTGGTTTTTTGATCCGGGCAGAAACAAGAAATTTTCAAATAATATTTTTTACGGCCTGGCTATTATTTTTTCCAAACGCGCTTTACATTATGACCGACCTTATCCATTTAAAAGAAAGAGAAAACGTTCCATTGTGGTTTGATGCGATACTTATTTTTTCTGCAGCCGTCAATGGATTGATAATGGCATACCTATCATTACAAACAGTAGAATCTTTTTTGCAATCGAAATTTAATATTCAAAAAACAAAATTGATTTTGTTTGGATGTGTATTCCTGGGTTCGTTTGGAGTCTATATCGGGAGATTTTTAAGATGGAATAGCTGGGATATTATAGCCAATCCTTTTGGATTAACTTCTGAAGCTGGGGAACATTTTTTCAATCCGCTACAACATCCCCGCACGTTGGGTATGACCATCCTGCTTACCGTCTTTTTCAGCATATTTTATTTTACCATAAAAAAAATTACCCGGCTTAATTATAAACCGGGTAATATAATATGAAAAAATAAAGCTAATTAGAAATCAAGGCCCATACTAAAATAATAAATCGGCTTTCCTTTAAAGAATCCATTCATGGGCCAGCCTGCATCAAACTTTAAGAAATATCCTAACAAGGTACTTCTTGCACCAAATCCGTAACCACCAAGGAAGGGGCCGATGCCCGGCGCTTTGATTTTTATTTGCACTGTTGGGTCGCTTGGATCTGAATAAGTAATTGAAGGGCGGCTTAGTTTATCATAAGCACCATTCCATGCTGAGCCAAGATCAATAAATTGTATAATCTGAAAATTTCTTACAAATGCATTATTAATAGGCTTGCTGAAGAATGTGGTAAATACCGGTAATCTGAATTCGCTATTGATAACTGCGGAGTTATTTCCGTTCGCAGCATTTTGTATAAAACCTCTCAGGTTAACAGCCAAAGATTGAAATGCATAATCTGCATCTGGGTCGGGCTTGTTGTTGGGATTGAAATAGCGATATGTTTGATTACCGTTCTTATCGGTTTTCAAATTACTTCCGAATGTAAACCAGTTATCAATTCCACCCAGGTAATAAATGAGTTTTTGATTGCCCCAACTAAAATCACCGGCTACCCTGCCCGCCCAAATAAAGTTGCGGTAAATAGGATAATAAGCCCTGGCATCAAAACCAAAATTAAAAGTATAACGGCCTTCTGTAGCCGCCAATTTGCTTAATTGAGAATTCCAATCTACATAAGCTTTGTATCTTATGCCGTTCCAGATATTTTGAGCCGGATTCAAAGTATTGTCATACACATATTCCAAATGAAGAAGGCCGTAAGTTTTTGACTGATCAGGTGCCGTAAGAGATATGTTATCAAAGGTGCTTACAACCGCTTTATCTTTTCTTGCGCCGGCACTTAGACGAACGCTTTTGGTAACATCAAACGGATAGCTGATAGATGCCTGGTATAAATTTGAAAACAATTTGCCGGGATAACCTGTAGTACCATCGGTAAAAGAAACCTGCTGAACATTCCTGTAATAAGTAAGTCCCCAGTCTATCCTTTTTCTTAGATTAGTGAACTGAAAAAGCCAGTCGTTGTCTTTTAAGTTTGTAGAAAGGCGAAACCCTCCCGAGATCTTTATGTCTTCCATAATATCTGCTATCCCCATTCTTATCATTCCATTCAGGCCATTATCAGAAGTGAGATTAATCGGCCCGGAACCTCCCTGGTACAGTTGATATTTTGTGCCCAGAACATTATTATTAAAACCTGCCACAATGTATTCAGTGGCAAATTTTAAAGGTTTATAATCAAATAATTTCGCGTTATTCAACACGGTTGATTCATTTTGTTCTACTCCAGGGTAATTATTTCCGGCATTGGAAGTATCCTTCTTTTCATTTTTAAATTCATTTTGAAAAATATCATCCTGTGGATTTGTTTTTTCGACCGGAGATAAAATTTCCTGTCCTTTACCTATTCTATCCATTTCCATAAGACGTTTCATATAAGCAGTAGGTGGAACAGAAACATTCCGCCTACGTAAAGTATTTTCATCGATCTTAAGCTTGTATAAAATCTTATCGTCACTTTGTCTTGTTACTTCACTCACCTGGTTATTATCTCCTGCTTCCCGGGTTTCGCGAAGGCTGCTGGCATAGTTGGTTAATGGAAACACATAAGCGGAGTCGTTAGTTACAGAAACGATTGCAACGGAATCAATATCCGGTTTTTGGTATGCCTTAAGCACAGAGTCCACATCGCTTTCTGTCGGGTTGCGAAGAATATCATCGCCAATTAAAACTAATGTGTCCAGGCCTTCTCTTTGGGTGGTAAAAAAACCTGCGTAGCGGTTGCCTACGCCATTTTCATCACTTACAAACGTGAAGTGATTAGTGTTGTACTGTGTAGGATATCTTGCGTTCCCAAATTTTAAATTACTCAGTTGTGTTATCTGGTTAAGCTCGGGTTTATTGGTAGCAAAATCTGTTATTAAAAAAATATTGTAATTATGATTGAGTAAAGATGTATCGGAACCTCTTTTAGCCGGCGATGGGCGATTGCTTGCGAAAATAATTCCGTCCTTATTTGGGAAAGCTACATAAGAAGGATCAAGATCATCGTATACATCATTGGTAATTTGCTTTACTTTTTCATTCTCAATATCATAAGTGTATATATCGGAATGGCCGTTTTTTACAGCGCTAAAAAGCAAAGTTCCGCTATTAATCATATACTTCATATCCTGCACCTGGTCAAATAAATCAGTAAGATCTCTTTTGTAAGGCTTCACTCTCGTGATTACGTCAAACACAAATAATTTTATGCGCCCTTCTTGTTCGTACAAAACAGAAAGTCTTGTACCTTTTGGGTCCCAGGCCATCATGGGATAATTTGGATTTATTTCATCCAGTTTTGCCTTGGCTCCAAATTTTAAGAGCACTTTATCCTTATCTTCTTCATTCAGCAAAAGTTTATACTGTCCTTTATCATATTTTACAACGGCGAACGATCCGTTACGCTTATTAGGATTTACATTAAAATGAAAAAAATCTTTTCTTTTTCCAACGGTCACACTGGTAATCTCACTCCCTTTGGGATAATTTCTTCTTCGGGATATATCTTTATCATATTTTTCTTCTTGATACGCCATAAAATCAGAGAGCACTTCTTTAAATTTTCTTTTTTTAGTAACCTGGTTGCTTGCCCTGTTCAGGCTTTTATATACTCTCGCCAGGTATATTAAATAGGTGGTATTTTCTTTCTTATATCGTTCTTCAATATAATACCAAAAAGCATGGCCGGCCAGCAATGGCTTTTCAAAAGCAAACTGGTAAAAGTTCTTGTAGTGGCCACTTAATATTTCGCTTTTTAGATCATCATCAAGTTGCGTGCTCCAGTTTTGACCCACGTATGCGACATAGCCATCAATAAGCCATTGAGGCAAATCGAGCAGCGCCTGGTTACCGGCTACTTCGCCAAGATCGTCTCCGAATAAAATATTTTGAGTAAGAATGTGGGCGATGCCTTCTCTTATCTGCCTGCGCAAATCAGCATGATCACTGGTATAATAAATGATCATCTTGTTATTTACTAATTTCGTTAAGCCTCCATTGTTTTGCCAGTCAATGCCAAGTCCTATATTACTTTGCTGAAGATCATTAAAACTATTGTAAATAACTATGTTAGCACGGCGTTGTAAGCTGTATTCAACGAATTTTTCAACCTCGGGTAATTCTTCTTCAGCAACCTGTAACACGAATTTTGCCAGTTCCTGTCCTCCCTTGTTAAAATAGGAATTGAAATTCCTCGTTTGGTAATATTGCCACTTAAATTTTTTATACTGAACCCTGTTTTTTCCATATTCCACACTGCTTACCTGGGTATATGAGACAAAGCTTAAAGAAATAAAAAAAGTAAGAAGAAGAAATATTTTTTTGTGCATTTGTTTCTTGTGATCTTGCATATACCGGAGTTATAATTGGCCTAAAATTAATTGTTTCGGGTTAATCAATAAAATTGAAATTAACTTATACTAACATACGCTATGCTTCAGATTCAAGTTTTAACATTTAATCCTGTCCAGGAAAACACTTATCTGCTTTTTAATGAAAAAAATGAATGTATAATTATAGATCCCGGATGTTATTATGATAACGAAAAAGAAGCTTTGACCGTTGCTATCGGGCAAAATAATCTACGGCCAAAGATGTTGCTCAATACCCATTGCCACCTGGATCATGTATTCGGCAATAAATTTATTGCTGAAAAATATAATCTTACTCTTCATTTGCATAAGGCTGAGGAACAGTTGTTGAAGATGGCGCCCGCCTCCGGACTTATGTTTAATCTTCCGTTTGATAATTATGCCGGGGAATTTATATTTCTGAATGAAGGTGATATAATTACGTTAGGCGCGGACAAGCTTGAAGTAATACATGCACCGGGGCATTCGCCGGGAAGCATTTGTTTTTATTGTAAGGAACAAAAATTTATAATAAGCGGAGATGTTTTGTTTAATATGGGGATTGGCCGTACAGACCTGCCGGGCGGCAGCCATGAGCAACTGATAAGTAGTATCAAAGACAAGCTTTTTTTACTTCCGGACGATGTGACGGTTTATAACGGTCATGGCATTGAAACTTCCATAGGATATGAAAGGAAGAATAATCCTTTCCTGGTTTAACGGTTTTATATTATGAACTCGGCAAAATTTCATTTCTTTTATTCTCTTTTGCTATTGCAGCTGCTGTTTTCCGCATGTGAAATGAGAAGTTATACACCTCACAGAATTACATTTGGTAATGCGGTATTATACAACCAATACATTGTTGAAAGACATAAAGAATTGATAGAAGATGTAGATATATTTAACCTTGCCATTGAGCACGATTATAGTTTTGCCGCAAAAACACTGGACTCTGTTTTAATACATTCTACTCAAAGCTTGCAGGATATTGAACAGATGGCGCCCTATAAAGGCGATTCATCTTTCAGGGAAGTTTCGGCTGATATTTTTAAATATTATTCCGGCAGGTTTGTAGAGGAAAGTAAAAAAGTAATTGAGCTAAAAGCAAAGGTGGATAGTGGAAAGGCGGATTACGATGAAATTAAAACTTTGAATTACCTGGCAAAAAAAATCGATATGCATTCACAGCCATTACAAAAGCGATTAGAAGAGATCCAGGTAAGATTCGCAAGAAAAAATAGTCTTACGCTTCATTAAAATAAAAATAATAACGGGAAGGAGGTTAATTCTTTTTCTCCATCACCAATTCAATTAGCACTCCATTGGTAGATTTAGGATGAAGAAAGCAAACCATTTTATTATCAGCTCCCGCTTTCGGGATTTCATTTATTAAATTGAAACCTTCAGCCACCAATCGCTGAACCTCGTCTTCAATATTTTCAACTTCAAAAGCAATGTGGTGTATTCCTTCGCCTTTTTTTTCAATAAAAGAATTGATTACACTGCCGGGAGCGTATGCTTCTAAAAGCTCGATTTTCGTTCCTCCTTTTTCAAAAAAAGCGGTATTCACCTGCTCGCTTTCTACCGCTTCGGTTTTGTAGCATGGAGTATTTAAGAGTTTTTCAAATAATGGGATGGAGACTGAAAGCTTTTTTACCGCAATTCCAATGTGTTCAATTTTTTTCATTAATTTTTTTAAAACAAAACTACAATTCACGATTCAAGATCAGTAGATATTTTAAAAGGGGTTTCGACTTTGGTAAAATTAGGTTACAGTCAAAGTATAACTGAATTTTTACCATCATTTGGCGTAAATTTGTAATAATTAGAAAACTTAAAATTTATGTTGAAACTACCGGTTTATCTTGATAATAATGCCACTACTCCTATGGATCCGCGGGTGCTTGAAGCGATGATACCATATTTTATTGATCACTTCGGGAACGCGGCGAGCCGCAACCATCCTTTTGGGTGGGAAGCTGAAGAAGCAGTGGATTATGCACGTGAGCAGGTTGCCCGGTTAATAGGGGCCGATCCTAAAGAAATCATTTTTACTTCGGGAGCTACCGAGGCTGATAATCTCGCTCTGAAGGGCGTTTATGAAATGTATGCATCAAGGGGCAATCATATAATTACCGCCACAACTGAACATAAGGCGGTGCTCGATACCTGCAAGCATATTGAAAAATCAGGTGGCGATGTAACTTACCTGGAGGTAAAGGAAAATGGCTTGATTGATCTCAAAGAGCTCGAGGCCGCCATGAAGCCAACTACCATTTTAGTAGCTATTATGTATGCTAATAATGAAATCGGTGTGATCCAGCCTATAAAGGAAATAAGCGCCATTGCTAAAAAGCATGGAGCATTATTATTTACTGATGCTACACAGGCTGTGGGTAAAATACCGGTTGATGTGAATAAGGATGGTATTGACCTTATGGCTTTCTCTGCACATAAAATGTATGGCCCTAAAGGTGTGGGAGCATTGTACGTTCGTCGTAAAAATCCAAGGGTGAAAGTTACCGCCCAAATGGACGGTGGTGGCCATGAAAGGGCTATGCGCAGCGGCACGTTAAATGTCCCTGGTATAGTTGGCTTTGGAAAAGCCTGCGAACTTTGCATGCTTGATATGGAGAAGGATACCGAACGTATAGGTAAGCTTCGTGATAAACTTGAAACCTCTTTATTAACACTGGAAGAAGCTTATGTAAATGGCAGCAGGGAACATCGTTTGCCACATGTAAGTAATATTAGTTTTAAATATGTGGAGGGAGAAGGATTAATGATGGGCTTTAATAAAAATATTGCAGTAAGTTCAGGTTCGGCTTGTACATCCGCATCGCTTGAGCCATCTTATGTATTGAAAGCACTTGGCTTGGGTGATGACTTGGCACATTCTTCGCTGCGTTTTGGGTTGGGTAGATTTACCACCGAGGAACAAATTGATTATACTATTGACCAGGTAAGTTCAACAGTATTGAAGTTGAGAGAAATGAGCCCTCTGTGGGAAATGTGGAAAGAGGGCATCGATCTTGAAAAGATAGAGTGGGCTGCTCATTAAAAATAAAGAAGCGTATTTGTCGGATAAAATCGTAAATTGTATACAGGAAAATTCAAATATCTAAAAAAATAAATAATCATGGCATATTCAGATAAAGTAATAGATCATTATCAAAATCCTAAAAATGTTGGGACTTTGGACAAAAGCAAAAAAAATGTAGGAACAGGGCTTGTAGGTGCACCGGAATGCGGCGATGTAATGCGACTTCAAATAGAAGTGGATGATGAAACAGGAATGATTAAAGATGCCAAATTTAAAACATTCGGTTGTGGTTCAGCTATTGCTTCTTCATCATTGGCTACAGAATGGCTTAAGGGTAAAAGCGTAGATGATGCATTAAAAATTGATAACATGGATATAGTGGAAGAACTCAATCTTCCGCCTGTTAAAATACATTGCTCGGTTTTAGCCGAAGATGCTATAAAGTCTGCAATTAATGACTACCGTGTCAAGAACGGTTTAGAAAAGTTTAAGTTTGAGGAAAGCTTAGTACATTAATACCAGCAATATTTATTCATTTTCCATTTGTTTTGATTTGCAAATGCATATAGGTGTTATGTAAAAGCAGTTCAATTATTTAAAATTGGTCTTATGATTTACGTAAGCGATAAGGCAAAAGATAAAGTTTCTAAACTGCAGCAGGAAGCAAACCTAACCGGCAAGGATGATTATTTCCTGAGGGTAAGTGTTGTGGGAGGAGGTTGCTCAGGTCTTAGTTATAAAATGGATTTCGACAATGAAAAAAAACCGATGGACCAGGAGTTCGATGACAATGGAGTTAAAGTAGTTACCGATCTTAAGAGCTTTCTTTACCTGGTGAATACTACACTTGATTTCAGCGATGGATTGAACGGCAAAGGATTTTATTTTAGTAATCCCAATGCCAGCCGAAGCTGTGGTTGCGGAGAAAGTTTCGCTGTTTAATTTTTTTAATTTCTAATATAAAACAGGCGTCCATTTTGGAGCCTGTTTTTTTTTAAATGATGCAGATTTAATTATTAAAAACTCAAGGGATCTTCTGATTTTTCTGCAGGAGCTGGCGGTATTGGAGGTGCAGGCGGCGGAGGTGGTGGAGAAATTGTTTTATTAAAGTTAGGTTTCACAGGCGGAGCAGGTGGAATAGGAGGTGCAGGAACTTCAACAGGTGGCGGAGGCGGAGGTGATAGAACTTTTTTCCCTGATTGTGCAAATGTGACGGCAGAGCACAAAAGAAATACTCCGAAAAATTGGGCGTGTAATTGTTTCATAATTAATGTTTTTAGTAGAGATGCCGCAAACATTATTTTCCATAAATAAAAAAGCCCTGTCGGAACAGGGCTTCAGCAGTTTGTTCAGGTAAACTTTTCATAGCTAAATCTCTGTAGATTGCTTTTCCTGTTGAAAGAAAGATAGGGTCATTCTTAATTTCAGAGATGTTTTTAAATATAGAAAAATGATACGAAAATTAAATAGGCAAGCTGGTAGTATTAAAGACATCGCCCTATATAAAAACGCTGCTTTATCCTAAATCAAAAACTTTTAATTACTTTTCAAACCAGAAAATAATTTCCCCCTAAGAATGATATCTATTGCTAAAAAAGAATTAAGACAGTTTTTCAGCAACCTTACCGGTTATATTACAATCATTTTGTTTCTTCTCGTTGCGGGCTTTTTCCTTTTTTTTTTAAAGGATACTAACCTGTTTGATTTTGGCTATGCTACACTGGATCAGTTTTTTGACCTGGCCCCATGGGTTTTCCTTTTTCTTGTTCCTGCTTTGTCAATGCGCAGTTTCGCGGATGAATTTAAAAGCGGCACGTTTGAAATATTACAGACGAAACCTCTTACTAACTGGCAGATTGTAATGGGTAAATATTTTGCAGTGATGGTTGTTATTACAATAACATTGTTGCCAACACTTTTATACGTTTATACTATTCATTACTTAGCCGCGGGTGACGGTATTGATACCGGTGGAATTGTAGGCTCTTATATTGGTTTACTATTTCTTTCAGGAGTTTTTGCTTCCATAAGTTTATTCTGTTCTTCCATTACGTCAAATGCAGTTGTAGCTTTTTTAGTCGGAGCTTTCTCCTGCCTTATTCTATATTTTGGATTTAATGCAATAAGCAAGCTTCCTGTTTTTTCAGGCAATGCTGATTACTACCTGGAAATGGCCGGCATAGATTTTCATTATCGAAGTATAAGCCGCGGAGTGATTGATACAAGAGATATAGTATATTTTATAAGTATCATTTTTCTTTTTCTTTTTTCAACTCAAAAAATTCTTTCAAAAAAATAGCTCATATAAAACGATGAAGTTTTCTTCAGCAAATAAACGATGGGATTTAATTGTGGTTATTATTTTTCTAATAGTATTGAATTTGCTGGCTGCAACATTTCACTACCGCATGGATCTTACCAACGAAAAAAGATTTACGATCTCATCACCTGTAAAAAAAATATTAAGAAATATTGATAACCTGGTTGAGGTGGATATTTTTTTAAAAGGAGATCTTCCTTCGGGATTTAAAAAGCTTGCCATCACTTCTCAAGAGTTACTACAGGAATTTAAAGAGTATGCAAGAGGTAATATTCGTTATAAATTGATATCACCTGAAGAAACCATCCCGGGGACGGAAAGAACATTTGCTGATACACTCTCTTCATTAGGAGTGATTCCGATCAATTTAAAAGTGCAATTAAAAGCGGGCGAGCAATCTCAATACGTATATCCTGCGGCGTTAGTTCATTACCAGGGCAAAATGCTCCCCGTAAATTTATATTCGGGGACAAAAACAATAATTACTCCTCCTGAATTAAACAGCGCCGAAGCATTGCTTGAATATAAGTTTGCAGATGCTATAAATAAAGTGAAGGAAAATAAAAAAACTCTTGTGGCTTATTCTACCGGGAATGGAGAACCGGGAGGAGCCAATGTGTATGACCTGATCGAAAATGTTTTGAGAAAAAATTATGAGCTATTCACAATAAATATTTTAAAAGAACCTGTAATACCCGATACGTTTAAACTTTTAATGATTGTAAAACCAACAATTGCTTTTACAGAAGAGGAAAAATTGAAAATAGATCAATACATTATGCGTGGCGGAAAAGTACTGTGGTTCATAGACAGGCTTGAGGCCGAGATGGATAGCCTGCGAATAAAAAACCAGGTGATTGCGTATGATCGCAATCTTAAACTGGAAGATCTTTTGTTCAGGTATGGTGTAAGAATTAATCCTGATCTTTTGATGGATCTTCAATGCGATTTTTTACCTTTTGATGTAAATGGCAATAAACAATTTGAGTTTTTGCATTGGAATTATTTTCCATTATTTGAATCCAAACAAAATAGCGTTATTAATAAAAATCTTGGATTGGTGGCCGGCAGGTTTGTAAATTCTATAGACACGGTAAGTGCCCCTGGAATTAAAAAAACGATCCTACTAAGCTCTTCACTAAATGCACGAACAATAGAAACGCCCGCACTAATAAGCGGTGAAGAGAACAGGAATGCGCCCGAAGACGCTGCTTATAAAAGACAAAATGTACCCGCGGCTGTTTTGTTAGAAGGAATATTTACATCGCTTTATAAAAACAGGGTAAGCCAGGCCGTTTTGGATACCAACATAAAATATGGAACACCTTTTTTGCCACAGTCCGGACAGGAAAATAAAATGATAATAGTCGCAGACGGTGATATTGTAATGAATGGTGTCTTACAGGAGCAGCCGTTGCCAATGGGCGTAAATCCTTACACAGTTGAAACGCAGTACCAATACCAATTTGCAAATAAACAATTTGTTGAAAATTGTATCGACTATCTTCTTAACGATGCGGGGCTTAGTGAGGCGCGGGCAAAGGACTATTCATTAAGATTGCTTGATCCAAAAAAGGTAGAAGGCCAAAAATTAACCTGGCAAATTATAAATATTGCATTGCCTGTTGTCCTTATTATTTTATTAGGAATAATTTATCAATGGGCACGAAAAAGAAAATATAATGGCTCACGGGTGAAATCTTTAGCATAGCCATTACTTATCTTTACTCCAATATTTTTTAAATGAATGCAACACAATGGACTTATCTCATTTTTGGAATTGTGCTGATTACTGCTGTAGTTTTTGACCTTGGCCTTTTGAGCAGGCAATCAAAAGCCATCTCAATAAAACAGGCCTTTTTTCAAACTATTTTTTGGGTAGGGCTCGCGATTGGGTTTTTTGTTTTTGTATGGTTTGAAGACGGGCAAACAATTGCGCTGGAATATCTAAGCGCTTACCTGATGGAATGGGGCCTTAGTATTGATAATATTTTTGTTTTTATTCTTATATTTTCATATTTCGGAATTCCTGAACAACATTCTAACAGGGTGTTACTCCTTGGGATATTACTGGCCATTATTTTAAGAGTAATATTTATTACGGCCGGTATCGTACTGGTGGAAAGATTTTTTTGGATACTATACATATTTGGTGGTTTCCTGCTTTATACTGGGTTAAAAATGTTCTTCGTTGAGAGTGAAAAGGACTTTCATCCTGAAAGTAATACTGTGTATAAATTTTTAAAAAAAATAGTTCCTCTCACGCATGAAAGCACCAATGGAAAATTTACAAAAATGATAGATGGTAAAAGACATTTTACCATGTTTTTTGTGGTATTAATTATGCTTGCTACAACAGATGTTGTGTTTGCCCTGGATTCTATTCCTGCTGTATTTGCAATCACACAAACCAAAATGGTAATCTATACTTCTAATATTTTTGCCGTTTTAGGATTGCGTTCGTTGTTCTTTTTACTTAGAGGTGCTGTAGGAAAATTCCAATACCTTAAAGAAGGAATAGCCATAGTTTTAATTTTTATTGGAGCAAAAATGCTTGTAGAGTTTTTCGACATCCATCTTCCTATATGGCTGTCGCTTTTGGTAATTGTATTTTGTCTTTCAGGTTCTGTTTTATATTCTGTTTATATAAATAGAAAAAGAGATAGAAACAAGAATTCAGTGTAATAAATAAAAGGAAAGATAGTTGTGAATGTAGTTATTAGTTATACCATTGAGCAGATCGTAAAATATACAGGAGGCAAGCTTGTAAAATATAATCCCGAAATATCATCGCCAACTTATCTATCACTTGATAGCAGAAAAATTCTTTTTCCTGAGAGTACAATTTTCATTGCACTGCATACTGCCCAACGCGACGGAAGCGAATTTGTAGAAACTCTTTATCAAAAAGGTGTAAGGAATTTTTTAATTACAGACACTAATATTGAACTTAATAAAATCAGGGATGCTAATGTGATTATTGTGAACGACACATTACGTGCTTTACAATCGCTTGCGGCAAACCATAGGATCAATCATAATTTATTGCCCGGTGAAAAAAAACTTCCAGTAATTGGTATAACAGGGAGTAATGGCAAAACAGTTGTAAAGGAATGGCTCGTTCAATTACTTGAAAATAACTTTACCATTGTAAGAAGTCCCGGAAGTTACAATTCTCAGATAGGTGTGCCTTTGAGTGTTTTGAATTTAAATTCATCACATACACTTGGAATTTTTGAAGCAGGAATTTCCACTTCAGGAGAAATGACTTTGCTTGAAAAAATTATCAGGCCAACTATTGGTGTATTTACGAACATTGGCCAGGCGCATAACGAAGGGTTTAAGAGTACCCTGCAGAAAATTCATGAAAAGCTAACGCTTTTCATTCACGCCGATAATCTTATTTTTTCCGGTGATGATGAAATGTTGAAAAAGGAAATACTTCGTTTTAAGCAAAGAATAAAAACAAACAAAAATGGTTTGAATTTATTTTCCTGGGGGAAACTTCCTGGTAATAATCTGCAGATTTGTTCAATAAAAAAAAATAAAAATTCAACAGGAATTGAAGGAATATATAAGGGCAAAAACTATTTTATTACGATACCGTTCGGTGACGATGCTTCAATAGAAAATGCAGTTTCGTGTTGGTGTGTATTGATCCTTTTAGATAAAAATATTGCGAAGGTTACAAAAAAATTCGGTTCTCTTTATCCAGTGGCTATGCGGCTTGAGCTTAAGCAGGGCATAAATCAGTGTACGATTATCAACGATAGTTATAGTAATGATCTTCATTCTTTAAGCATCGCTGTTAATTTTCTCTCTCAGCAAAAGCAGCATGCACAGCATTCCATAATCCTGTCGGATATTTTGCAATCAGGCCGTAAGCCAAATGAGCTTTACGCCGAAGTTGCGGCTCTGCTTCATCATAAGCAAATTACCAGGTTTGTGGGGATAGGCCCGGAAATATTTTCGCATCAAAAAGAATTTTCTTTTTTGAAATCCACCTATTTTTTTCTTACGGTAGAAGATTTTTTAAAAAATATTTCCCCGCTTCATTTTCACAATGAAAATATATTGGT
>JBDTMP010000407.1:0-12259 GCA_039934215.1 Ginsengibacter sp. | reverse complement strand
CTATATATTTTTTAGTTCCACCAATAAATCCTGTAAAACTTTTTTTGCATCTCCAAATAACATAGAAGTTTTAGGCTGAAAAAATAATTCATTTTCTATACCTGCGTAACCAGGTTTCATACTTCTTTTATTTACAATGACTGTTTTAGCCTGCTCAACTTCAAGCACAGGCATCCCATATATAGGTGAGGATGGATCATTTTTTGCTGCAGGATTTACCACATCATTCGCTCCCAATATCAACACGACATCGGTGGATTTAAATTCATCATTAGCTTCCTGCATTTCAAGCAGCTTTTCATAATTCACATCAGCTTCCGCCAGTAAAACATTCATGTGTCCCGGCATGCGCCCTGCAACAGGATGAATCGCATATTCCACTTCCACGCCCTTTTCATGCAAAAGCTTTTCGAGTTCGTGGCATGAGTGCTGGGCTTGTGCAACTGCCAGTCCATAACCGGGAACTATCATTACTTTTTTGGCATAAGCCATTAGCATGGCCGCATCGCTTACAGATATTTCTTTATAATTTCCAAACTCACTTTGTGCACCCACACCTGATTTTGCAGATCCGCCAAATGAACCGATCAATACATTTTTAAGGCTCCTGTTCATTGCGCGGCACATTAATATCGTAAGCAATGTTCCTGCAGCGCCTACAAGGATTCCGCCTGTGAGCATTGCTTTATTATTATATAAAAATCCACCGCATGCGGCAGCTACGCCTGTGAAAGAATTTAGTAACGAGATCACCACCGGCATATCTGCGCCGCCGATAGGCAGAACGAAGAACACACCGTATAAAAGGGCAAGAAATAAAACAATATAAAAAATAAAATAATTAGAAGAAGAGAGATTAAACAACAGGTAGCCACTTAAACCAAGGGTTAAAAGCAATAATAAAATATTAAATATATGCTGCCCACTGAATGAAAAGTCTTTTATTTTACCACTCAGTTTTCCCCAGGCGATCATGCTACCGGCAAATGAAACTGAGCCAATAATTAATCCTAAAAAAATTATTAATAAAGTGCCTTGCCAATTCGAAGCGACAGTACCGGAAAAAAATTCTCCGGATAAATGACCAAATTCAATAATTGAAATTAATGCAGCGCAGGCACCGCCCATACCATTGAAAAAGCTTACCAGTTCCGGCATGGCAGTCATCTTTACTTTCTTTGCTGTAAGCGTACCTATTATGCTTCCAATAATTATTCCTCCGAATATCCATCCATAATTTCCTAATTTTCTCCCTTCATTTTCATACAAAAAAATAGTGCCTGCTATCGCGATAGTCATTCCGGCTGCGGCAATTAGATTACCCCGTCTCGCGGTGGCGGGATTGGATAACATTTTTAAGCCAAGAATAAAAGTTACAGATGCAATAAGGTAACAGAGAGATAAAATACTAATGCTCATTAATTGGGCTAATTGAGTTGATTGGCTTATTTGGTTATTTGGTTATTTGGTTATCGCATTCTTTTCGGCTTTAGAGTTAGAGTTCCCGTTCAGGGGTCAGGGGTTTTCTTCTTCTTAAACATTTCAAGCATTCTGTCTGTTACAACAAAACCGCCTACAACATTGAGTGTGCCAAGTATTACAGCAAGGAACCCAAGGATCAGCGCTATATAATTGTTGCTTTCAGCCTTCCCCATTACTATTATCGCCCCTATAATTACAACGCCATGAATCGCGTTGGCCCCACTCATTAAAGGAGTATGCAAAACGCTTGGAACCCGGCCGATAATTTCTATCCCCAGGAAAATCATGAGAATAACTATATAGATCAACTCTATATTCTGATTAATAAAATTTAAAATCGCCTGCATAAATATATTTATAAATCATGTCCTTCTCCTTTGGAGAAAGCCAGTCCCGATTCTTCGGGAGGTTGGGATGATGCCGCTTTTACTCTCTCGTTCATTATTTCTCCATTGTGAACAATGCAGGTTCCTTTCACAAGATCGTCATTGAAATTCAAATTCAATGCACCCTCTTTATCAATTATTAGTAGCAGAAAGTTAATTATATTTTTACCATACATTTTGCTTGCATCATATGGCATACCCGCCGCAAGCCTGGAATTCCCTACAATGCTCACTCCGTTGTATTTTACCGTTTCTTCATTTTTTGTATTGCTTGTGTTGCCCCCTGTTGCGGCTGCAAGATCAATAATTACTGATCCATTTTTCATACTGTCCAGCATTTCCTCTGAAATCAAGACAGGCGCTTTTTTACCAGGAATCTGGGCTGTGGTAATTATAATATCCGCTTTCGCCACACTTTCTGCTATTTTTTCCTTTTGTTTTTTCAAAAAATCTTCTGACTGCTCTACCGCATAGCCGCCGGCTTTGCTTGCATCTGCCGCACCTTCTACTTCAACAAACTTTGCGCCCAAACTCATTACTTCTTCCCTAACCGCGGGCCTGGTATCAAATACTTCCACGACGGCGCCCAATCTTCTTGCAGTCGCTATAGCCTGTAATCCTGCTACGCCGGCACCCAGTATCAAAACTTTGGCGGGAGGAATACTGCCAGCCGCTGTCATAAACATCGGGAAATATTTTGGGAATAAATTTGCTGCAAGCAATACAGCTTTATACCCGGAAATATTTGCCTGGCTGCTAAGCACATCCATACTTTGCGCACGTGTGGTACGCGGAATCATATCGATGCTGAAAACCGTTATATTTTTTTGAATACAATTTTTTACAAAAGAGGTGTTGTATAACGGCTGAAAATTTCCAAGTATTATTTTTGAATGAAGGTTTTCGATGTCAACAGACTCTGGGTTTATTGATAAAATAATATCAGCGGTTTCCAATATCTCTTTCCCTGAAACTATTGCCGCGCCGGCTTCTTTATACTTGTCATTTTTAGCAAATGCATTCTCACCGGCATTGGTCTCAACAATTACACTTACGTTATATTTTTTCAATATTACAACATGCTCCGGTAATAGGGAGACCCGGGTCTCAGGTTCGGCTTCTTTCAATACACCTACTATCATAGTTAATTATTCCTGTCAAATTAGTAATTATTTTTTATCTGCCATTCATAAATAAAAGAGAGGCTGTCTAATTTTTTATTGATTTTTTCATGAAGTAATTTTTAAAGATACCAAAGCTTTATTCTTTCATACAATAAGCTTTTAGTTGTGTATCAAATTATATTTTCTTTTTCGAAAACAACCACTGCAGCAAATCTTTTTCTGCGAAGGCATTATCCCAACTGTTGTGCCCCACTTGTGGATATTCAGTGTAGCGAATATCTGCTCCTCCGCGTTTAAGCTTTCTGTAAAAAGTTCGTGAATATTCCGGCTTTATTACCGCATCTTTTTCTCCATGAAATATCCACAACGATACTTTTCCTTCGTAGCGCTTCGTGAGCCCCGGGTTACCGGCGCCGCATATTGAAATAGCCGCAGTAAAATAATCAGGATATCTTCCAAGCAAATCGTAAACGCCCATAGCTCCCTGCGATAATCCGCCAATGTAAATCCTGGAAGAATCTGCAATTCCGGTTATTAATAAACTGTCTAAAAGATCTTTAACCAATGCGGCAGGTGTTGTTGCCTTTTTTTGAAAAGGAAAAAATACATCAATTAAGTTACCGGTAGAATCTCTTTTATCTTCAAAATAAACCCATGCGTCATTTGCGGGGCATTGAGGAAAGATGACAATCGCAGGATAGTTTTTTCTAATCGAATCCCTGAGAAATAAAGCTCCCCCGTTAATTAATTGGCTTGAATTGTCATTTCCTTTTTCAAAAGCACCATGCAGGAAAACAACTACGGGATACTTTCTGTTTTTATCATAGTCCATTGGATATAGAATCCTGTAAAGAAGTATATCATCTCCCTTTCTAAATGTTTTTGCGTCATACAGAGTAAAGTCCTGCGCAAATAAAGACTGGCTTACGAATAATATAATATGGAAAAAAATTACTTTCATTTGCAAGTTTCAATATCTTATTATAAAATCCTGCTTTACTTTAAAATCAGGATTAAAAAAAACAAGCCCTATAAAAAAAAGATCAATCGTTAATGTGACTGAAGAATGTGCCTTTATTTGTTTCCATGCATCTTCCATGTCACTGCTCCAGTGTATATCATCAAAAATAAAAATTGAAGAAGGACCCGACTTCTTTAAACTATCGTTAAAATAATTTAAGGTCGGCTCCCGGCGGTGGTTGCCATCTACAAAAAGAAAATCTACGCTTTTTATTTTATCCAATAATTCCCGGAATGATATTTCAAAATTTCCCTGTATAAAGCAAATATTTTTCAGATCTGATTTTTTAAAATTAGCCTCAGCAATTTCTCCAATTGCTCTGGAGCCTTCAAGTGTAAAAACTTTGGACTCCATATTTGCACAGGCAAGATAAGAAGTGGTAATGCCGAAAGAGGTACCCAACTCTACAACAGTTCCGGGGCGATAATATTTTACAATCCGGAAAAGTAATTGAGCAAATTTTTTCTTTTTTAAAGACGAGGCGGCAATTGCGCTCACTTTTCTATTCGTGTGGGGAATTACAGCAGAACCGGCTCCAAAATCCTCTACTGCGATAATTGTATTATCATTCAATAATTTTTTTCGTAAGAGCTCAATTGTTTTATAACAATCGTATTTTTTTTTATCATTCAATACATTCTTTACAAAGTCAAATACAAACGGCGAATGTATGCCATGCCCTTTACCGTTTTCTGCGTTGACATAATAATGAATATATTTTTTGGCTAATTGAAAAGACGAATACATCCTGATTTTAATTTATGAATTTCCAGGATTTTTTTCCCATACTTCGAATGTGTAAGGATAGTTATTTTTTTCATCAGCGGGGAAAGATCTTGAGCTAGCCTTCGTCCATTCTCCAGTATTTATTGCCGGGTAATATGTATCCCCATCTACTTTTGTATGCACCCTTGTAATGTATAGTTTTGAAACTTTATCCATGGTTTGTTTAAAAATTTCCCCGCCGCCTATTATAAAAATTTCTTTGGCGTCACTTTCTTTAGCCTTCTCAATCGCGGATTCAATGCTATTCGAAACAAAAACTCCTTCAGGGTGCCAATTATTTTTTTTTGTTATTACAATATTTATTCTGCCAGGCAGTGATTTTTTAAGTGATTCATAAGTATTCCTGCCCATAATCACCGGCATTCCCCATGTTTTATTTTTAAAATATTTAAAATCGTTAGGCAGGGTCCATGGTAATTCATTGTGTGAGCCAATAACATTATTTTCTGAAGCCGCGACAATATGAGATAGCATAAAGTATTCTGTTTACTAACAATAATGTATAATTATTTACACAGCTACGGGCGCCTTTATCAAAGGATGGCTTTCATAATTAACTAGCTGAAAATCCTCAAAAGAAAAATTGAAAATATCTTTTACATCCGCGTTTATTTTCATTTGAGGAAGTGCAAATGGCTTCCTTGTCAATTGCAACTCCGCCTGTTCGAAATGATTTTTATAAAGGTGAACATCTCCAAATGAATGAATGAAATCGCCGGGCTCCATATCACAAACCTGTGCAACCATCATCGTGAGCAAGGCATAAGATGCAATATTAAAAGGAACTCCCAGGAAAACATCCGCGCTTCTTTGATATAGCTGGCAGCAAAGCTTTCTACGTCCATTCTGCATAGCGGTCGGTGTCGTGTAAAACTGAAATAAACAATGGCAAGGCATTAATTTCATTTGTGGCAGATCTGCAACATTCCATGCGCTTATTATCAATCTCCTGCTGTCCGGGTTAATTTTCAATTGATGAATAAGTTCAGAAACCTGGTCAACAATTCTGCCATCTGCTCCTTGCCAACATCGCCATTGTTTCCCGTAAACAGGGCCAAGATCGCCGTTTTCATCAGCCCACTCATCCCATATTCTTACTCCGTGGTCTTGCAAATATTTAATATTTGTATCTCCATTTAAGAACCAAAGCAACTCATAAATGATACTCTTAAGATGAAGTTTTTTTGTAGTTACCAACGGAAAACCATCCTGCAATGCAAACCTCATTTGGTGGCCGAACATGCTACGTGTACCCGTTCCAGTCCGGTCATTTTTATCAGTTCCTGTTTCGATAATTTTTTGTAAAAGATGAAGATATTGATCCATGTGCGCAAGTTACTGAATTAGCAAAATTTTATTCCGTGAATATTATTTCTTGTGGTTTTTATCCTTTTGCTGTTAAATCAACTACTCTTATTATTAACCTTAATTAAAAGAAATAAAAGAAAATATCCCGAAACTTTTATACTAATTTTGCCTCCTCAAAGTGATTAATTTCTTCAAAAAAAATTAAATGAAGTTTACCTGGTGGAAAATACTATGCATTGTGTTATTGCTCTTCACCTTCACAGCCAGCTTTCTGGTAACGATTCCTTATGTTGGTAATTTATACCAAAGCATTCGCAATTTTTTCTTTCACGTGCCCATGTGGTTTGGGCAAATTGTTTTATTTACGCTTTCACTTATTTACTCTATTGCTTATTTGCGCAAGCAAAATATGAAGTACGATATTTATGCGGCAGAATTTGCAAAAACAGGAATTATTTTTGGAATTCTCGGACTGGCTACGGGCTCAATTTGGGCTACATATACATGGGGAGAAGCCTGGAGCAACGATCCTAAACAAATAGCGGCCGCAATAGCGGTACTTATTTACCTGGCTTATGTTGTATTAAGAGGATCGATGAATGATATTGATAAAAAGGCGCGTGTAAGTTCTGTTTATAATATTTTTGCTTATTTTATTTACATTCCTCTTATAATGATACTTCCGAGGCTTGTACAATCCCTGCATCCTGGGGGAATGGAAGGAGCTAAAGGTGGAGGTAATCCTGCATTAGGTGGCGCAAGTCTTACTCCCGAAATGACGATAGTTTTCTGGCCCGCTGTTATCGGATGGGTTATTTTAGGTATCTGGATAAGTAATTTAAAAATAAGATTGAGCCTGCTCGACCATAAAAACTTAATTAATGCTTAAAGAAATTTTCAGGCGCATAAGCTGTACTGTTATATTGTGTTTTTCAGGCTTTATTTTATTTGCCCAAACAACCGCAGACTCAAATGACGCTTCGATGGATACCATTATGAGAAGCCATGATAAAATTTATGTTGTAATGGCTGTATGTATTACTATTCTCATTGTGCTTTTTTTGTACCTCGCGAGAATTGATATGAAAGTTTCTAAAAAAGAAAAAATACTTTAAACTATAGTTTTACATTTATCCTGATTTCAAAAAAATAATAACGATTGCCAAATAATACAAAAAATAGCTTTTATGTCCTCTCCAGTTCCATATAGTTTTTTCCAGAGCGTGGAAAGAAGTTTTGATAAAGCAGCGATCTTCACCGATTGGGATCCGGGTATCCTTGAACAGATAAAACAATGTAACAGTGTTTACCAAATGCGGTTTCCCATTAAAAAAGAAAATGGTATAATTGTTACCATTGAAGCTTACCGGGTACAGCATTCTCACCATAAAACCCCTTGCAAAGGAGGCATACGCTTTAGCGAAGCCGTGAACCAGGATGAAGTGATGGCCCTTGCGGCCCTGATGACTTATAAATGCGCTATTGTGAATGTGCCTTTCGGCGGTGCGAAGGGAGGTATTAAAATTAACCCCAGGCTTTATACACCTTACGAACTTGAAAAAATTACACGCAGGTATACTGCAGAATTAATAAAGAAAAATTTTATTGGCCCCGGCACAGATGTACCTGCACCGGACTATGGCACAGGCGAAAGAGAAATGGCGTGGATTCAGGATACTTATGTCGCTATGCATCCCGGAGAAATTGATGCAGCAGGCTGTGTAACCGGAAAACCTGTGACTCAAGGTGGTGTCCGTGGAAGAAAAGAGGCGACAGGGCTGGGGGTATTTTACGGCCTCACTGAAATATGCAATATGCCTTCTATAATGGAAAAGCTCGGGTTAAGTATTGGCGTGAAGGGAAAGCGAATTTGTGTTCAAGGCTTAGGAAATGTGGGATATCATACTGCATTATTTTTTCAGCAAGCGGGTGCAATCATTGTTGGGCTTGCGGAATATGAAGGGGCTATCTGGAGCGAAAATGGGCTTGATATAGATAAGGTGTGGCTGCACAGAACTAAAACCGGTTCTATACTTGACTTTCCGGGCGCTGAAAATTTTGAAAAAAATACCGATGCGCTGGAAATGGATTGTGATATTCTTATTCCTGCTGCCCTGGAAAATGTGGTGAATGGCGAAAATGCATCGAGGATAAAAGCAAAGATTATCGGCGAAGCTGCAAACGGCCCGCTTACTCCGGAAGCTGATGAGATATTAAACTTAAAAGGTGCACTGGTTGTGCCTGATATGTATTTAAACGCCGGTGGTGTTACAGTAAGCTATTTCGAGTGGCTGAAAAATCTTAGCCATGTTCGTTATGGCCGGCTGGAAAAAAGATTTACTGAAAATATGAACCAACATATTCTGGGCCAACTTGAAGAACTTACTGACAAAAAAGTAAGTGGCGCTGAAAGAGATTTTATTATGCATGGAGCCGATGAAGTTGACCTTGTAAGAAGCGGCCTTGAAGAGACTATGATAACTGCAACACGTGAGATTGTTGACATTTGGCAAAAGACTCCCGCGATACCTGATCTGCGCACCGCGGCTTATGTTTGTGCTATAAATAAAGTAGCTACTTCTTATGCCGAGTTAGGCATATTCCCTTAAGAACGTACAATGCAAGATGTAGAATGCACGATGTAAGAAATAGTGCAGGGTTATATTTTGCCATCCGGTATCTTAAAATCAGGGAATTCATTTATCTCAAAGAATTGGTTGTCTTTTTTTTGAAAGCCATACGTGAAACTTCCATTTGTAACTATGAGATACGTAGCCGGTAGGGTGATGTGATAACGAAGAACCTGTTCAATAGTTTTTTGAGAAAGAGAAACATTCATTTCTTTGCATTCTATGATCATCCATGGTAATGAATCTCTATTGTAAACAACAAGATCACATCGCTTTTTTAACTCCCCGAGTTTTATTTCTTTTTCTACCGAAATCAATGATATGGGATATTCTTTTTGTATCAAAAGATATTGCATCATATTTTGACGCACCCATTCTTCCGGTGTAAGCAGGAGCCATTTTTTTCTTACTACGTCAAAAACTTCGTTTACTCCACCCTGTTGCCTCAGTTTCACCTGATCTTTAGGATATTTAATTTTTATCATAACAATAAGTTCTTTTCCATCTAACCATAATTTAATTTATCCCGCAAAGACGCTAATGGCATCAAGTTTTTTCCCTGTCTGCCGACAAACAGGTTTGTGTTCTTTGTGTCTCAGTGAGAAACGTAGTTAATCCATAAGGATTTCTAAAATCTAAAATCGTATTTTTATCTGTAACAGATAAAAAAATCAGGCTTAGGAAAAATATGAAAACAAAAAAGGAAATAGTAAATAACTGGCTCCCGAGATATACCGGGGAAAAGCTGAGCAATTTTGGAAAATATATTCTTTTAACCAATTTCAGCAATTATGTGAAGATGTTTGCTGACATGCACAATGTAAAAATTATTGGAATGGACAAGGCTATGCAATGTGCAACTGCAGATAATATTACAATCATAAATTTTGGAATGGGAAGCCCTGGTGCCGCGACCATCATGGATCTTCTCAGCGCTATTGATCCTGAAGCAGTTTTATTTTTAGGTAAATGTGGCGGATTAAAAAAAAGGAATAAAATAGGCGATCTTATTTTACCCATTGCTGCAATAAGAGGGGAAGGAACTTCTGATGATTATTTCCCTCCGGAGGTGCCTGCACTGCCAGCCTTTGCTTTACAAAAAGCTATTTCAACTACAATTCGTGATTACGCATTTGATTATTGGACGGGCACTGTGTACACAACAAATCGTCGTGTTTGGGAACATGATGATGAACTTAAAACTTACCTCAGAAAGATACGGGCTTACGCGGTTGATATGGAAACCGCAACCATATTTACTGTAGGTTTCTATAATAAAATTCCTACGGGAGCCTTATTGCTGGTAAGTGATTCACCTATGATTCCTGAAGGAGTAAAAACAACAGAAAGCGATGCCAGTGTAACGGCACAATTTGTTGAAAGGCATTTAAAAATAGGAATAGATTCTCTTAAGCAATTAATCAATAACGGGCTTACGGTAAGGCATTTGAAATTCTAAAAACCATCACGAAATAAAAGTTTTAACCTGTTTTTCAAAACAGTTGATGATGCAAACATTCCAACTCTACCCGTCCAATCTTCTATAATGAATTACCCACTTTTGGAAATAACAAATTTAAGTGTTGATTTTATAACCGGGTCGGGAACTATTTCCGCAATACAAAACATTTCATTTGCAGTAAATAAAGGCGAAACAGTTGCGGTGGTAGGGGAATCAGGCTCCGGAAAAAGTGTTACTTCTTTATCCATTTTACAATTACTTCCATCACCGCCGGCCAAATACAAATCAGGAAAAATCTTGTATTCAGAAAATGGTAATAGCCCGGTGGATCTGCTCACCGTGTCTGAAAAAGATTTGAGGAATATAAGAGGGAACAAAATTTCAATGATATTCCAGGAACCCATGACCTCTTTAAACCCGGTACAAAGATGTGGCGCACAAGTGATGGAATCGCTCATGCTCCACAAAAGAGTTTCAATAAAAGCTGCCAAACTAAAAACTATCGAACTTTTTCATCACGTAAAATTACCGCAGGCGGCGGCTATGGTAAACCGTTATCCACACCAGTTAAGCGGCGGCCAGAAGCAGAGAGTAATGATCGCAATGGCTATGAGCTGCGAACCCTCCCTGCTTATAGCTGATGAACCCACTACGGCCCTTGATGTAACTGTTCAAAAAACTATTCTTCAACTTATAAAAGGGTTGCAGCAGGAAAAAGAAATGGGTGTAATTTATATAACACATGATCTTGGATTGGTGGCAGAAATTGCAGATAAAGTAGTAGTGATGTATAAAGGCAAGATAGTTGAAACGGGTACTGTAAAAGATATTTTTTTAAATCCCAAACATCGCTATACTGAAGCGTTAATAAAATGCCGCCCTACTCCCGCTTCCAAAGGAAAAAAGTTACCGGTAATAAGTGATTTTATAAATGAAGCCAATGATAAAAATCCGGAAAGTTTAAAAAAAATAATTATTCCAGTTCGAGAAAATCAAACGCATCTGCAAATATCAGAAACACGAGAAACTTTCCTAAAAGTAGAAAATCTCAAAGTTTATTTTCCAATTAAAAAAAGCTTTACGGGGAAAATACTGAGTGAAACAAAAGCAGTTGACGATGTAAGTTTTTCAGTAGAAAAAGGTGAAACGCTGGGTCTTGTGGGCGAAAGCGGATGCGGCAAAACGACGCTCGGAAGAACTTTGATAAGATTAATAAAACCAACCGGTGGCAACATTTTTTTTAATGGAAAGAACATTGCGCACATACCTGATGAGCAAATGCGAAAAATGCGAAAAGAAATCCAGATCATTTTCCAGGACCCATATGGCTCGCTCAATCCCCGCATTACAATAGGCCAGGCGATCAATGAACCCATGAAAATCCATGAAATACTTCCAACTGAAAAACAACGCAGGGAAAAAATAATGCAGCTTCTCGAAAAAGTAGATTTGAAACCTGAGCACTTCAGCCGCTACCCACATGAATTCAGCGGGGGGCAACGCCAGCGAATATGTATTGCCAGGGCGCTAAGCCTTAATCCAGATTTTATAATTTGTGATGAAAGTGTCTCCGCATTAGACGTAAGTGTACAGGCGCAGGTCTTAAATTTACTAAATGAACTTAAAAATGAACTTGGCTTTACCTGCATTTTTATCTCTCACGACCTCTCGGTTGTTCATTACATAAGCAATCGCATAATGGTTATGAATAAGGGAAGAATAGAAGAAACCGGAACTGCCGATGATATTTATTTCAATCCCAAATCTCCGTACACACGTCAACTAATTGCATCTATCGCCCAGGTACATTATTGAAACAAAAGCGGCTTCCTTATATTAGAAATGATTAACGCTTCAGCTACTATTTTTTTAACCGGAATGTAATTACAATGTAGTAACTTCGCAGCCTTAAAAAAAAATCATGCCGTAACATGATAAGTGGCCAGAAGAAACTGGTACGTATCTCTGTAAAAACTACAGTAATGGCATGTGACAATTAACTTTAAAATAATAATTGCACATGAAACTCAGTCAATTTAAGTTTGACCTTCCACTAAACC
>JBDTMP010000406.1:0-2462 GCA_039934215.1 Ginsengibacter sp. | reverse complement strand
TTATTATGCTAAAGTATTTTCTCGCCTGGTTTCCGATGCTGTTACTCGCAATACTGAATGGTACGGCAAGAGACCTTTGGTATAAAAAATATTTAGGCGACCTTGCTGCACACCAGCTTTCAACTGTTACGTTAATCATTCTCTTCGGTATCTATATAAAAATTATAATAAACAATTATGCTCCTGCATCATCCACGCAGGCTATTTATATTGGGCTGCTTTGGCTGGCGCTCACACTTGCTTTTGAATTTGGATTTGGCCGCATGCGCGGAAATTCGTGGCCGGTATTGCTGGAAGATTATAATATCCTGAAGGGACGTGTATGGATATTTATTCCCTTGTGGGTTGCCATTGCTCCGTACATTTTTTACAGGCTTAATAAATAATATTCAAGCCGGTCACCCGCATTGAGCGTTGGAAAGAATTTGTAAAAATTTATTGATTGCTTTTTCTTTACGGTTTATCCGAAAGATATTTGGCAAAAAATTTATCCATCGCCTTATAAAAATCTATCCGGTTATTTTCATTTTGAAATCCATGGCCCTCATCATTTTTTACCATGTATTCAACTGCCACTCCTTTCTTTTTTAAAGCCGCTACCATTTGATCACTTTCTGCTTTATTTACCCGCGGATCGTTGGCTCCTTGTGCAATAAATAACGGAGTTTTTATTTTATCAGCATGCAGTGCAGGCGATACACCAGCGAGTAGCACACTATCTTTTACCGGGTCACCAACAAGCTCGTAAAACATTGCAATGTAAGGTTTCCAGTAAGGTGGAATCGTTCTCATAAAAGTAAACATATTGGAAACCCCTACATAGTCAACGGCACAGGCATAGAGATCCGGAGTAAATGTAACGCCGGCTAATGTAGCATAACCACCGTAACTGCCTCCATAGATTGCTATACGTTTTGGGTCGGCGATTCCCTCACTTATGAGCCATTTTACTCCATCAGTGATGTCGTCCTGCATAGTTTTCCCCCACTGCTTACTGCTCTTTAAAAAAAATTCTTTCCCATAGCCGGTCGAGCCACGAAAATTCATTTGCAATACTCCATATCCACGATTAGCCAGCATCTGAGCTTCGGGATTAAAGCCCCATTGATCCCTGTACCATGGACCACCATGCGGATTAATAACTATAGGAATATTTTTTGCTTCAACGCCTTGTGGAAGCGTTAAATAACCATGTATGGTGAGCCCGTCTCTTGATTTATATTGTATTGGTTTCATGGTGGCCATTTCATCTTCCTTAATCCACGGCATTGAATTAGCAAGAAATTTTGTGTCTCCCGTTTCTTTATCATAGAAATAGTATTTGGCTGCCAGCTTATCATTGCCCGTCCACACAATAAATTTATCTTCCGCATTATTGTTGCCATAAATGCCCACCTCGTAGCCTTTAAATTTTGTCTCCATTTTTTTATAATCATTTTCCTTTTCCCTATCTAAAAAATGATGCTCACTCTTCCAGGAGGTATAATTAACCATCGTTAACACCTTTCTTTTTTCTGAATAGCTAAGCCCTTCAACATCGTAATCGGGGTTGCTGTAAATTTCTTTCACTTCTTTTTTTGCCGCCAGGTCATACTCTACAATGGCTGCTTTGTCCCTACCTAAATTGCTGGAAACATAAATGTTCTTATTATCAAAAGTGAAAAACTGGATAGCGAAATTATCTTTATAAGATGTGGTAAGAACCGAGTCAAATGGATCACTTTCTGTTGCACGCTGGTAATACGTTGTATTTACTCCATCTGTTTTTGTAGCCATTCTTATGACACCGGTATGATCGGTAAACCAACTATCATAATTCTTATCATTTTGAAATAAAACTTTCGTTTCTCCGGTTTCAATATTGATGCTGTAGGGATCAAAATACCGGGCGTCTCTTTTATTCATCCCGATCATTATTTCTTTTTCCTTGCCGGGAACATCTCTCCAGTTATCAAGGATCCCTGTTCTTACTTTGGCGAAAGGAGTCAACGCTTTTAGTTCCTTCCCATCCATGCCGACAGAAAATAACTGGAAATTCTCATCACCGCCTACATCCTGCAGGTATAATATGCGACTGCCTTTCCATTGGTAATCGTAAATGTTCCTGGTTGTATCATTAGTAACGGGAACGGCTACACTATCAGATATTTTTCTTACAAACACATTGGTATGGCCATTGTATGGCGCCAGGTAAGAAATATATTCACCATCGGGTGAAATACGCCAGCCGATTTTATCAGGATTTCTAAAAAAATCTTCTACAGGAATTACAGGGACTTTCTCATCTGCAGGTTTATAAGTATATGCAGTAATGGTTACAACCAATACTGACGCCAGCCATAAGATTTGATTTTGCAAGATCTTCATAACAATTTTTTGATTTTGAATAAAAAGAATACTAAATACGGATAGAGGAAAAGTAAGATTATGAAGATAAAGTTTTTTTGGATTGAAAGACACCC
>JBDTMP010000405.1:0-3486 GCA_039934215.1 Ginsengibacter sp. | reverse complement strand
ATATTAAAGGCTTTCGCACTCTTTTTGTAATGAGAAAATTTGAAAATAATATTGACGTTGCCAACATGCAAAGTGTGATGGCAAGGCCGTAAGCCGCCTCCATATTTGATGAGCTTCTGAAAAAAAAGGTTATGCCTGCGCAGCCAATAAACAACATCGTATTAATTCCCGGGATATATAATTGACCCCTCGCTTCAGTAGGATAATTAATTTTCATTTTTGGCCATAAATTCAGGCGCATACTTTCACTTATGAGTGTGAAGGAGCCACTTATCAATGCCTGGCTTGCGATAATTGCAGCAATAGTCGCAATTATAATTCCTATTAATTTAAACCAGCCGGGCATTACGCCATAGAAAGGATTAAAGCCATCATCAATAATTGCTTTTGTAAAAATTTTGCCTGTGTGATTTGAAAGCAGCCATGCGCCCTGGCCCAGGTAATTTAAAATAAGCGCAGACTTTACAAATATCCATGACATACGGATGTTATCTCTTCCACAATGGCCGAGATCGCTATACAATGCCTCAGCGCCCGTGGTACATAAAAACACAGCGCCGAGCAGCCAGAAGCCATCGGGATATTGGGTTAATAAATGAATTCCATACCACGGGTTGAAGGCTTTAAAAATGTACCAGGCATCAAACAGGTGCGCAAAGCCCAGCACAGCCAACATCAGGAACCAGATAAACATAATAGGCCCAAACATTTTTCCTATGGAAGCGGTTCCAAATTGCTGCGAAAAAAATAAAAGAATTAAAATCGCGATAACAATATAAACAACTGTTGATTCATGCATGTCGCTGAAAAGATCGATTTGATTTAATCCCTCTACGGCGGAGGTTACTGAAATGGGAGGGGTGATCATTCCATCGGCAAGTAAAGACGCGCCTCCTATTATTGCCGGAAATACGAGCCATTTTTTTTGCCTTCTTACCAAAGCATATAAAGAAAATATTCCACCTTCTCCGCGATTATCCGCTTTTAAAGTAAGGATAACATATTTAACTGTAGTTTGTAATGTGAGTGTCCAGATGATGCATGATAATCCTCCCAGGATAAGCTCCTGTGAAATTACTTTATCTCTTATTATGGCATTTAAAACGTAGAGTGGCGAGGTTCCTATGTCTCCATAAATAATTCCCAGGGCAATAAGTAAACCGGCTCCTGTTACTTTATTCAGATCTTTTTTCAAAAAAAAATATTTAAACTTTTACAGTGCTCACCATACAGATGCAACAGTAAAAAGTTTGACAAATTTCGTTTTGTATTTATTTAGAATCAACACCAAAAGCAAATCTTTATAAAATCCTTATACATACAGCTACGAATTTTATATTACGCTTATGAATAGCAGTTTACTTTTGCATTCGTGGAGCTTTTTATAAATAAAATAAGTAAACTAAGTCAACTGTTGATCGGCATCAGCATAGTGTGTATTGTTTCTGCAATGTGCTATCTGATGTCAAATTATTTAGATTATAAAATAGTAGCTTTTATTTTGCTGCTCACGGTATCTATAGCCGCTGTTTTATTTGATATTATTCCTGTTTTTGCTACTGCTATTTTAAGCGCATTAATCTGGGATTATTTTTTTATTCCTCCTCATTTTACTTTCCAGGTTGGCTCTACGGAAGATTCAATTTTATTGCTGATGTATTTTGTAATAGCATTGGTGAATGCTGTGCTAACTTATAAAATACGGCAGATTGAAAAGATTGCAAGGCTTAAAGAAGAAAAAGCAAACACCGTTAAATTGTATGACACTTTGTTGAATTCGCTTTCTCATGAACTTAGAACACCTATCGCAGCAATCATTGGGGCCACAGATAATCTTCAATCAAACAACAACAATCTTACCGCAGAAAATAGAGAGGATTTAATTACTGAAATATCGAAAGCATCTTTTCGCCTCAATCAACAGGTTGAAAATCTTTTGAGCATGTCAAGACTTGAGTCTGGATTTTTGCATCCCAAAAAAGACTGGTGCGATATAACCGAATTGATATATGATGCTGTGAAAAGGATCGAGGAAAATAATGTTTCACAAAAGATCACAATAAATGTAAATCCTGATATGCCCTTTTTTAAACTTGATAAGGCGATGATGGAACAAATAATTTACAATCTTGTAAACAATGCCATCCAGTACACAAAAGAGGACAGCAGGATCGATATCATGGCTCATTGTCATGCAGATGTATTAGAGTTAATTGTCGAGGACAATGGTAAAGGTTTTCCCGAAGAGGAAATAGACAATGTTTTCAATAAATTTTATCGTCTTAAAAATACAAAAACCGGTGGCACCGGTTTGGGGTTGTCAATAGTAAAAGGTTTTACTGAAGCTATGGGCGGCGCTGTTCATTTACAAAACCTGAGAACAGGTGGCGCAAGATTCACAATAAATATTGCCGCACGAACCTCTAATTTGAAAAGTATAAAAAATGAATAAAGCGGAAATACTGATTATTGATGATGAAGCGCAGATCCGCAAGCTTCTGGAGATAACCCTCCAAAGCAATCATTATACAGTGAACCAGGCGGAAAATGCGAAGAATGGTATCATCACCGCAGAAAATCATCCGCCGGATATGATCATTCTTGATCTTGGTTTGCCGGATGAAGACGGACAATCTGTTTTGCAAAAACTGAGGGAATGGTACACAAATCCTATCTTAATTCTTTCCGTAAAAAATAACGAAACAGATATTATTACCGCACTGGATAATGGGGCCAATGATTACCTCGTGAAGCCTTTTCGAACTGGTGAACTGTTAGCACGTATCCGTTCTGCATTGCGCAATTCCGCTGCCGATGAAGGCGCCGAAATAATTACATGCGGCGAAATAACAATTGACCTGGAAGCCAGGAATATAAAGAAAAATAATGAATCAATTAAGCTCACTGCGACTGAATATAAACTGCTATCCTTACTGGCAAAAAATGAAGGAAAAGTGGTAACGCACCAATATCTTCTGCGGGAGGTTTGGGGCCCGGGTTATATCAATCAATCTCAATATTTAAGAGTGTTTATTGCACAGCTTAGAAAAAAAATTGAGAAGGATGCAAACCGCCCCGAATATATTATTACTGAATCCGGTATCGGCTATCGCTTTGTATGTAAAGAGTATTAAATTGCCTCTGATAAACTTAAGGATACTTATCGTTTCACTTCAAATGTAAAAACCTTGCTTCCGTACATGCCATTTTTACTTATCCCCTGAACCTCTACCATATACTGGCCCATAAGGTCGGAGGAATAAAAATCAATTTCTTTCGTAACCCCGGGTTCTATTTTTATGTTGGGTTTCCATTGCAAAACATTTCTAAAATCAGGAAGATGGCTTGTTAGTTGTTCTTTCGTGGCGTATGAAGGTGAATAAAATTCACGTTCTTTTTGCAGCCCTTCGAAATCAATTATTGTTGCATGAGGTCCGGGGTCATAACCTGCAAGGTCACCCTGGTACGAAGTCCAGTTCAATATGC
>JBDTMP010000404.1:0-9607 GCA_039934215.1 Ginsengibacter sp. | reverse complement strand
CTTATACCGTGTTGGTGATAAAAGATCCGGAGTTGAAGAATCAAATTTTACCAATTGCCAATAACCAACAGCAAATAATTGGCAGCTCACACCTATTGATATTTGCTGCATGGGACAATATCACGACGGACCGTGTGGATGATTATGTAAACTTGATGGCATCCACAAGAAACGTGTCACTTGATTCACTGGCGCCATTTAAAAATATCTTGCTGGGCATTGCCGGTCGTACTGAGAAAGAAAACTATGATTGGGCAGCACGTCAAACATATATTGCTTTTGCAACAGCCATAGCTGCCGCGGCTGAAGAAAGAGTAGATGCAACACCGATGGAAGGTTTTAATAGCCCGGCACTTGATAAATTACTTAATCTCAAAGAAAAAGGATTAAGGAGTGTTACACTTCTCCCGCTGGGTTACAGGGACCCGGCAAATGATCGGCTGGCTGGCTCTCCTAAGATGAGGAGAGAGAAAGAAAAACTTTTCTTACATCAATAATTATTAATCAAAAAAAATAAAGAAAAAATGAAAAAGATATTAGCGACAAACCCGTCAAACATTTATGCTTTAATCGCACGATTATTTTTAGGCGTAGTAATATTTCCCCACGGCGCACAAAAATTGTTAGGCTGGTTTGGGGGTTTTGGCTACAGCGGAACGATGGGCTTCCTCACGGGCGCAGCGGGATTGCCGTGGATAGTTGCATTCCTTGTTATTATAATAGAATTCTTTGCAGCCTTGTTTTTAATTTTTGGATTTGTAACACGACTTGCCGCTCTTGGAATCATTGTAAATTTCCTGGGCGTGCTTTTTTCAACGCACATTCACAACGGGTTTTTTATGAACTGGGGGATGCAACCCAGCAAAGGAGAAGGTATTGAATACTTCATACTTTTATTTGGGCTCGCGATTATTTCTTTAATAGCAGGTGGAGGTAAAGCAAGTGTAGATGCAGCTATAACCGCTAATAGATTGCGCAATTAATAAAAAGAAACAAACAATTTTTTTTGGAAAGAAACACTTTTTAAACAATCATAACGGGAGGAGTAAGTATGACAACATTGTCAGCATTTAAAAATTTTACAAATGACTTAAAAGAGTGGGAACAATTAATGCCTGTGCTGTTTATCGGCCACGGTTCGCCCATGAATGGTATTGAAGATAATCAGTTCAGTGAAAGGTGGACGGCAATGGCTAAAGAGATTCCGCTACCGGCGGCCGTGCTGGTGGTTTCGGCGCATTGGTTTAGTAATGGCACCCGCATTACCGCGATGGATTTCCCAAAAACCATTCATGATTTTGGTGGTTTTCCGCAGGAATTATTCGATGTACAATACAAAGCGCCAGGGAACCCGGTTCTGGCAAAAGAAACCGTAGGTTTATTGCATTCGGCTCATGTAGAATTGGATCATGACTGGGGCCTCGATCACGGTACGTGGATGGTAGTAAGGCACATGTATCCCGAAGCAAAAATTCCGGTATTGCAATTGAGTATTGATTACAATAAAGGCCCGCAATATCATTATGAACTGGCCAAAGAAATGATTGCGTTGCGAAGGAAAGGCGTATTAATAATCGGCAGTGGAAATATGGTTCACAATCTTCGAATGGTGGCATGGGATAAAATGAACGAACCCGGGTATGGGTATGACTGGGCATTAAAGATGAATGATACTTTTAAGCACCTGATTTCAGATGGTGATATTAAGCCGTTGCTCAATTATGAAAGCCTGGGCGCCGGGGCAAAACTGGCAATCCCTACGCCAGAGCACTATCTGCCCCTGATGTACACATTAGGTTTAAAAGAAAACAAGGATACGGTTTCGTTTTTTAATGATAAAGCGGTTGCAGGCTCGTTGACAATGACATCAGTAAAGATTGGATAAAAAAAAAATTCGCTATTAATAATTTAATAATTTTTAAAAATAAAAAAATGGAAAAAACAAAATGGGTAATTGATCCTTCACATTCAGAAATTGGATTTAAAATAAGACACCTGATGATTACAAATGTGAAAGGTGTATTCAAAGAATTTGAAGCCAGCATCTACACAACGGGCGATGATTTTATGTCGGCGGAAATTGATTTTTGGATGAACCCCGCTTCTGTGGATACCGGCAGTGCAGATAGAGATGCACATCTTAAAGGCCCCGATTTTTTTGATGCTGAAAATCATAAAGAAATAACTTTCGTTGCCAACACTTATGAAAAAATTGATAACGATGGCAGCTATGAATTGTATGGCGATTTAACGATAAAAGGAATTTCCAAAAGAATAAAATTAGACGTGGAATTTGGCGGCGTGATGAAGGATCCATGGGGCAATGAGAAAGCCGGATTCAGCATTAATGGAAAGATCAATCGCAAAGATTGGGGGCTTAACTGGAATGCTGCATTAGAAACCGGTGGAGTATTGGTAAGCGATGATGTACGTATTAATTGCGAAGTGCAGTTATTGAAATCAAATGAAGAAAAGGTTTCTGCATAAAGCGAAATGATCGCCGTTATTTAGAAAAAATAATTGCGAACTACTCAATAGGATCAACCTTGAAAGCAATTTCAAATAAAAAAAAGCATCTTCACCTGAAATAAAAAATCAGGGAAGATGCTTTTCTTTTATGCATCAACTCAATGTTGCTTCCATTGAAATATCAGTCTTCAATAATTTTGAAACCGGGCAATTCTCTTTGGCATTATTAGCGCTTTCCTCAAATTTCTCTTTACTGATATTTGGGATTTTTGCTGTTACAGTGAGATGGGACTTCGTAATATTCCCGTCAGCTAAAGTGATATCGCATTTAGTTTCAATTTCATCTGCAGTAAAACCGCCTTCCTGCAATACAAAACTCAACTTCATGGTGAAGCAGCCCGCATGCGCCGCGGCAATAAGCTCCTCGGGATTTGTTCCTACACCATCTTCGAACCTTGACTTATAAGAATATTGTGTTTTATCAAGCACTGTACTTTGAGTGCTTAATGTACCTTTTCCTTCCTTACCTGTCCCCTGCCATACGGCTGTTGCATTTCTTGTCATGATTTTTAATGTTTATTGGTTAAATGGTTTATTAGTTTTATTCTTTAGAAACTTTCTTCAATTTTTGTAAACAGTTTCGATAATCCGTCTTTTTACCCCTTCAGGGTATAGGGGTTATTCCGGAAATTCTGTTGAAGGTACCCGTACAATTCCCCTGCCATTTATAAGATGCCACGTTTTAAAATCCTGTGGCGCATCAAGACCATCACCGTCAAGAATTTGCGTCTTTGTTCTTATACGCACCGGCTTGTCGGTATAAAATTCCTGTCCTTTTCGCGACCTGTCCCAATATAATTCATCGCAATAAAGTGTATCGCCTTTTGTATTAAAAACTACAACACTGTCTCTTAAAAAAACTTTACTCTGTGTTTCTATATATTTTCCATAATGTGCGTCCATCTTGCTTTCCACAATCAAAGAATCAGTATAAAAATCGGCATGAATCGTTTTTGTGAATTCAATATAAGGCACGGTATCCTGGTGCCGGAGCATTAATGGTGCGGTAAGCCTCGCTTTAGTTTTATCCCCGATAGTATAAACAATGTCTACCACTTTCGCTTCTTCAACACCAATTCGTTTGGAAGAAATTTGCTCGATATCTTTTAAAGAATTTTCGCAGGCAACAATAAAAAAGCAGCCCGTAGTAAGAGCTGCCTGGCATACATACCTATTAAAATTTTTATAGATCATCCTTCATTTTAAAAACAAAATTAGTTGAATTTACGCCTTACAAACCAATTCCTGTCGCTTAAAGAAAAACCAACACCTACCTTAAAAGTATTTTCTTTAATATTATTGCTATTGTTGCCACGGTTACCATATTCCAGTGAAATATTCATAAAACTATATTGGTAATCATAAAAGCTGTGCCTCAATTTTAAAGGGAAAGTTCCCCCGACACTTACGGTATATACAGGCAAATTATTATCGGCTGCTATATAATCTTTTCCAAATGAAAATCCGGCCCGGTATCTTACATTATTAAAATATTTTGGAGAACCCCCGGGAGAAGGAAAGTATTGAATTCCTAATTTTCCAAGCCAGCTATTTTTTACAAAATCCTTCTGCCCGAAAAAACGATAGTTGTCCCAGTTGGTAGTTTCATAATCGGCTCCCACTAATATATGTTCCTTCTCGATTGTAAACCCTCCCCCGAAAGTTGCAGGTAATTGTACTTTTCCCTTTTGATTATTGTTTTCATAAACACTGTCGATTTTATCAGCGCTTCCGGTGCCGGCGTTGTAATCGAATGTCTGTACTTTAAAATCTTTTGTAGCATTAAATTGTTGCTGCAGGTTTCCATAGCCGCCAAATCTTAAATAGCCTCCCTTTATTTTCACGCTATATTGAAATCCGGCATTTAAAAAAACACCTCCGAATCTTGTTTTAGTTTCATAATCAGCTTTATAATATTGAACTGAATCGATAAAAAGTAATTTTGTATCATAATCTTTTTCACCAAAAAGATAACCGGTATTAAACCCGATACTAAAATTTCTTAGCCTGAGCGCTGTACCGATGAAGGCTTCATTCACGCCTCCGCTTCCTTCATAAAGGGTAGCGATACTATCTATTGAAGTTCTTGTTATCGCATTTATCTTATAGTTGATCTTGCTTATAGGTTTCAGGCCAAAAGCAAGGCCCCATGAGGTCTTATTTTTTTCAGCCTTTTTATTATCACTAAGTAAAGGAAAAGCCACCTGCAGGTAAGAAATGATTCCATTATTTGATTTAAATGTTCCTAATGGATTCTGGCTTTTAATAATTCTTCCGTCGTATTCAACACCCACGTCAAGTGTTGTATAAACAATGCCGCTATAGGAAGCAGGATTGATATTATTGACAGTAACGGGATCACTAAAAGCTGCTGAGACGCCGCCCATTCCCCTGTTAAAAATATTTCCCTCTGGAACAAGATTTCCAATGCCATAACGGGAGTAAGGAGAATTTTCCTGTGCAAAGCAAAACAACGGTAAAGCAGCCAGCAATAAGCAGGTAAGTTTATATTTTGGTATCATGATTTTGTTCGCTGATTGCATAGAGCCCTTTAAAGATCAGGTCGGGGTCGGCAAATATCTTATTTTTAAGGAGATGGGCAAAATAGACTGTATCCCCTCCGGTTAAAAGCACGTTAAAGTTGCTAAACCTTTCTTCATACCTGTCGATGATACCATCAATTTCTGCTGCCAGGCCCAATAACACACCGCTCAACATGTTGGTGCGGGTATCATAGCCAATTAAAGGGAAGTTCCACGCAGTTTCTACTGGTCCAGGTTTTATAAGAGGCAGCAGCGCAGTATAATCATGCATTGCCTTAAAGCGCATTTCCATGCCAGGTGAAATGCTGCCTCCAAGAAAGCTATTGTATTTATTGATAAAATTAAAAGTAATGCAGGAACCCATTCCTATGACGAGATTATTTTTTCCTTTATGAAAATGGACCGCGGCGGCGGCAAGTGCCAGCCTGTCTGCGCCTATTGTTTCAGGCTTGCCAACAGGCGTGGTAAAAGGCAGTTTACTTTGCGAATTAAGTTTGTGAAATTTAGTTTTTCCCGATAAAATTTTTTCTATGCCTGCATCGTGTTCGATCACAGACGAGAGAATCGTTTTAACCGGATGAAATTTTTGAAGTAAGGAAGTGATGGTTTTCTCATTTCCATCTTCCAGTTGAATTACTTCCGCAAGTTTATCACCGGAGAAGTGACCGCATTTAAGGCGTGTATTTCCAAAATCAAAACAAAGAGTAGATTCGTTCAATATATTATGTTTCAGTTTTGAAAAAGAAATACGGAATGATTTATCAAAAAAATTAAGGAATATTAAAAGAGCTTAAATTTTTGAAATGACCGTTTAATTTAATTTTTTCTTTTAAAGATTCCATCTCTGCCACTACAGGTAAAACTTTTGCAAGATGCCTTTTTAAATATTCCTGTCTTTGTAATTCATTCATAATGGAGAGAAGTTCATATTCACCTTCAAGCGTAAGGCCGGCATGGTGCGCAACATCATAGCTCCACAAATCTTCTTCCTGTTTTGGAAAAGGTTTCGACACGTTTAGCAGCCTGTGAAGTTCTTTTATTGCAATTATTACTTTATCCATTAGTACTCTTTTCCCATGCTCCTCGTTTTCCAGGTAGCTTACGATGGCACCATTGTATAATTTACCGGGTACATCTTTTATCACTTCCAGCACCCGTATTATACTTTCCCCCCTTGTTTTGATATCCATTTCCCCGTTTTCATATATTTTGGAAATTGCAGTTATTTCTACGAGGCTTCCCAATTCATTCATTTTGTTTTCAATAACCACCGGTATGCCGAAGGGCTTTTTTTGCTCGTGGCATTCGCTGATGAGTTGTTTATATTTTGGTTCAAAAATATGCAGGTTCAAATCTTCACCGGGATATACAACAATCGCTAAAGGAAATATAGGGACAAAGTTGGTCATAGATTACGTGTTTACAATTTGCAAATTTACAAATGTGTATATAACCCTGAAAATAAAATAATGCCTAAGCATTATGCCGGTTAAAAAACATTTACAATACTTTTTATTTTACATTTGAAACAAACAACAAATAAGCCGCATGCTCATAAGTGGATTCAGTTTTGTAAGAAATGCCACTAAATTATATTACCCGGTAAAAGCTTCCATTGAATCCATTTTACCCATTGTACATGAATTTGTAATTGCTGTAGGTAAAGGCGATGCTGATGATCATACGCTTGAAGAAATTCAAAAAATAAATTCTGATAAAATAAAAATTATTCACACTGAATGGGATCTTGAAAAATACCCCGGTGGAAGCGAATATGCTCACCAGACTGATATCGCAAAAAATCATTGTAAGGGTGACTGGTTATTTTATTTACAAAGCGATGAAGTGATACATGAAAAATATTTGCCTGCGATTGAGAAAAAGTGCAGGGAATTTCTCAACAATAAAAAGGTCGAAGGATTATTATTTGACTATAAACATTTCTGGGGCGACTATTCGCACTACATCGTTTCGCATAAATGGTATCCAAAGGAAATAAGAATTATCAGGAATAAGGCTGATATACACTCCTGGCGTGATGCGCAGTCGTTCCGGCGTATTCCCGGTTTTGATGGTATTAATTATTTTCAAAAAGAAAATACATTCAAATTAAAAGTTGCGGAGGTTGATGCAGCCGTTTATCATTATGGGTGGGTAAGGCCTCCGGGACTTATGCAAAAAAAAAGATTGTCGTTTGAAACACATATGCAGGGAGATGAAAAGGCTTCTGCGATCTTTGAGCATGAACCCGGAATATTTAATTATGGCGACCTGGAAAAGCTTAGTCTTTTTTCAGAAACCCATCCTGGAGTCATGAAAGATTTTATAAATAAATTTAATTGGCGGGAGCAACTTTATCCTTACAATAAATCAAGAAGTAAGCATAAGCATGATGACCTAAAATACCGTTTACTGACTTATGTAGAACAGAAATTTTTAGGTGGCAGGCAAATTGGCGGATTCAAAAATTATAAACTGCTCAAACCAAAATCATTTAACCAATAACGTTAGCGTATAGTGATTCAACTTTATCGCCCCATTTTTCTTTTAAAGAAATTATATTTTTTTGATCAGCAAACAAAGGCAGGTTTTTTGAGCGTAGGGTCAGCCGTTGAAAATGATGGAAATAAACTCCCAATGCTAACTGCACCGGTTTAATATCATTGTAATTAATTGATCTCTCTTTTACACGGAAGAAAAGATCGAAATCGGCGACCTGCATACGCTCATCCCACATACCTATTTTCTCAAGGGCGGATTTTTTTACTAATATGCATGAGCCACTAAATCCTTCGATCACCGCGTCCTGAAATTTTTCAAATCTTTTTGCGCAAAATTTATCGAAGTCTCCATACATTAATTTAACCATCCATTGAAGCGTTGTAATACCCGTTCCAAAAAGAGCACGTAACGTGTATTTAATTTTTTTCCATTTTTTATGCAGTTTTCTCTGCAGTCTTTTATTTTCCAGGTGATCGTTGGTTGCAAAAGAAATTACATCAATTTCTTTTTCAGTCATTATTTTCAGAATTTTTTTATCCCAGTTTTTTGACACAAGAATATCATTATTGAAGAAAGCGAGGTATTCAAATTTGGCGGACCTGATTCCCTGGTTCTGGCAATATGGGTAAGAAAAATTTTCTTCATTTGTTATAAGTACATCGGCTTTTTCACTAAAAAATTCCCTCGTACCGTCATTGGAATTGTTATCTATCACAATAAGCTCAAATGGTAACGAAGTATTTTTTTTTAAAGTTTCATAAAATAATTTATTCATGTCAAGCTGGTTGTAAACAGATGTGATAATAGTAAACATGAAATAAAAAATAAGATGAAAAACTACGCTTAAAAAGTCTAACAGTACGGGCTCTGTAAATGATTTCAGACCCCGATATGAAAACGCACATAATATTTTGTAAAAGCATTACAAAAATATGCATTAGCTATCTTACATTGTAAATAGCAAATATTATAAAAACAAGTCTGATGAATTTATGGATTGAACAATTGGAGCATTTAAGAAAAGGTGACTTTCGTTCGCTTGCAAGAATTATTTCCCTTATAGAAAACGAAGCTGATGGGTACGAAAATTTCATGCGTAAATTACCATCATCTTCTGCAAAAATTATTGGTATAACCGGGGCGCCAGGTTCTGGTAAAAGTTCAATTGCAGATGCTTTAATAGGAGAAATGATAAAAGATAAAAAGAAAGTAGGTGTTCTTTGTGTAGATCCTTCTTCCCCATTTAATCGTGGAGCGTTGCTCGGGGATAGAATCCGGATGAGTGAATGGTATAATAACCCGGATGTTTTTATTCGCTCACTTGCAAGTAAGGGCTCGCTCGGCGGCCTGCATCCAAAAATAATTGAGATATCGGATGTGATGAAAGCGGCGGGCTTCGATTACATTATTATTGAAACGGTAGGCGTGGGTCAAAGTGAAGTTGATATTGCCGCTCTTGCGGATATAACAGTCGTGGTGCTTGTTCCGGAAAGCGGTGACATAATACAAACCATGAAAGCGGGTCTTATGGAAGTAGCTGATATTTTTGTAATCAATAAATATGACCGGCCGGATGCGGATAGTTTTTATAACAGCCTCTCGCAAATGCTGGCTCCCGCTTTTAGAAATTCATCAAAAGAAATTCCTGTCCTTAAAACGATTGCTCCACAAAAGAATGGGATTGATGCACTTTATAAAAAAATTACAGGTTACAATTTCGGACCGAATGAATCTAAAGCAAGCATGGTTTTTGAAAAGGCCTGGTCGCTGATACAGGCATCAAAAATGAAACATATTGACAAGGAAAAATTAAAACGGGACCTATCAATTGCTATTGCAAAAGAAGATTTTAACCTGTATAAATTTACTGGAAATTATTTCTGAAAATTTGCTCAGGAAGAGCGATTGCTTTTCCACCATTTATAGCCAACGACCCCAATTGCTACATAAGGGATCACCATAATATAAATAATGCCGGTATTAAAACCCCGTGCCGGCTTATCCCCCATCTGTTGAATTGATTTGGCGCAAAT
>JBDTMP010000403.1:0-8866 GCA_039934215.1 Ginsengibacter sp. | reverse complement strand
GTAATTAAGTGTGCTGACCACAGCGCCTTTTAATGAATCAACATGTACTTCAAGTGTTGCTGCGATTTCGCGTGATGAATAGTTATAAGTAATCGTTTTGATGCCTGTCAAATCTATTCCTTTGAGCACGAAATATGATTTGTTGTGTATTCTTCCCAAACCATTATCGCCACGTTCCATGCGGTTAACAATATCTGCATCTTCACCCTGAATGGTTGGTTGTCTTAGCACGATTTGCTGCCTGCCCGTTAACGGCACTACACCGTTACCATTATCAGTATAAGAAGCAGACAATACATAAGTGCCTGCTTGTTTGCCAGCAGGAGGTTTGATGGAAACGGTTCCTTTTGCAGGCAAACTATCCCGTGTTTTTTGTTCCGTAAGGGAAAGAATATATTTCACGATGGTGGCTGCCTGGTCTTTACTCAACTGTGGATGCGCAGTCATGTAATGCGTATTGCCCCAAACGCCTGCACCTCCGGTAATAATCTTATTGGCAATTCGTGGAATTTCATTCGGCTTATTTGCATACCGTTTTGCAACTTCAATAAATGCAGGGCCTAATACAGATTCATCAATCTTGTGACAGGCTTTACAATCATTTATTTGTATCAATGATTGCCCGGGAGTAATCCAAACACCTTTACCATTTACTGTTTTCCAAACGCCTGCATCTTTTGGTACATACTCAAGCTTTACATTTATTTTCTGAGGATCAATGTTTGCATCTTCTTTATCTTTTACATCAACTGAATAAGCGAGTGAAGCTGCATCAAAATAAAAAGTGCTGTTGCCTTCAGTATTTATGGTTACCTCGGGCAAAGTATTGCCTGCCTTAATTTCGATGGTATCCACTGAACTTAATCCTGACGGATCAGTCACTTTTAATGTTACTTTATAAACACCTTTATTCTGAAAAGTATAAACAGGGTTTGGTTCTGTTGAACCTACTTTATTTCCTTCAAATGTCCATTCATATTTCAACTGGTCATCTTCATCATTGTCATAAGTGCCGTTGCTGGTGAAGCTTACTTTCAAAGGAGCCAATCCGATTGTATCATTTGCGTTGATCTTTGCCACGGGAGCCCTGTTGCCACTGTTATAATCTATCCTTACCAATCTTGCATCATCATTGTCTGCTCCATAAACGGTTCCATATTCCAGCAGGTACATGATACCGTTAGGTGTTATCTCCATATCTATGGGTCTCCTGAAATCGCCTGTCAAAGGCATGAAGGCTTCCATGCGTGTATAGTTTTCATTTTCATCAAAGCGTAAAGCGAAAATCCAGTTTCGCATCCAGTCAAAAACAAATAAGGAATTATCATAGTAATCAGGAATGCTGTTGTTTTGTGTAAGGCTTTTATTGTAGTGATAGAAATAACCTGACATAGCACACCTTCCTCCGTCACCCAGATCAGGAAACTCTTGTGAAAGGCCATAAGGATACCATATCATCGCTTTGTTTGGTGCAGGAAGACTTTTTAAGCCTGTGTTATTTATAGAATTATTTTTTGGTGCATTCACATCAAAAAGGTTGCCTACCTGCTTTGTTGCAAAATCAGAATCGTGGTAAGGTTTACTGTCTCCCACAAAATAAGGCCAGCCATAATAGCCAGGTTTTTTTGCCTGGTTAAATTCATCATAACCTCTTGGCGCATGACGGGAATTTTCACCTGCATCGGGGCCAACCTCGCCCCAATATAAAGTAGAAGTTTCCTGGTTGATTGAAATACGATAGGGATTTCTGCAACCCATCACATAGATTTCAGGCCTTGTTTCTGCAGTGCCTTTTGCAAAAAGATTTCCTTCGGGAATGGTATAACTGCCATCAGCTTCCGGGTGAATGCGTAATATTTTTCCTCTCAGGTCATTGGTATTGGAAGCCGATCTTTCTGCATCAAATGTTTTTCTTCCGGGCCTTTGATCAAGCGGTGCATAGCCATCAGATTCAAAAGGAACGGTATTGTCTCCGGTTGAAATAAAAAGATTTTTATTCTTATCCCATGCAAGCGAGCCACCGGTGTGTGCGCTAACTTCACCATCAATGGGAACTTCTATTATTACTTTCTCTGAGGCAAGATCCAGTGAGTCATCCTTAGCCATTTTAAATCTTGAGATATTTTGATGATACCTCTTATCATTTGGCGTATAAAAAAAGTAAATGAATTTGTTGTTTGCAAAATCAGGATCAATCGTTACGCCCAGTAAGCCATTCCCAGAAACATCTTTAGTGTCTAACAACACCGGAAACCTGTAAACTAATTTTGTAGAATTGGTTTTAGGATCGTATGCATAAAAATTTCCGGAGCGTTCTACTATATAAACAATACCCGACGGCGCCACTGCTAATTCCATAGGTTCATTCAGGTCATTGGTAAGTATCACTTTTGTAAACCTGTTTTCTTCAGGCGCTTTTGTGGCGTATGCTTTTGAATAATCGAGTTTCAAACTATCAGCACCCATCGCATACTCGATGCCGCCTGCAAGATGTTTTAAAAATAAAGGCTCGCTGAAACTTTCTGTTGTATGGCCTCCACCTGTATAGAAAGCACGGCCGCCATCATAATCGTGATACCATGCTATCGGGTGATTGTTCCCATTCTCGCCGCCTTCATAGCTGTCTTCATCAAGCTTTGCAATCACATTGAGACCGGGATTTATATTTTTATAATTGTACCATTCATCTTTGCGATCCCATTTTTCAGGGATACCTTTCATGGCAATGTTCGATGTATCAGTAACTACAACAGTCGCTTCTCTTACATTCGGATTACCGGGATGACTTTTAAAATAAGCCCCCACCAGTTTGTTGTACCATGCCCAGTTATATTCTGCATCGGCAGCGGCATGAATACCCATAAAGCCGCCACCTGCCTCTATATAGCGTTGAAAGGCTACCTGCTGATCGGAGTTGAGGATGTTACCGGTTGTACTTAAAAAAATAACAGCACGGTATTTTTTAAGATCATCTTCATTAAATACACTTGCATTTGAAGTAGTGTCAACCGCAAAATTATTTTTGGCACCTATTTTTTCAATGGCTGCAACACCTGCAGGGATCGACTCATGATGATACCCGTTTGTTTTCACAAACAGTAACACCTTACGTGTATTGGAATCACTTTTACAACCTGCAAAAAATATTATGGCAGATAACAGAACAAAGCCACAAGCAATCTTTTTCATTGGTAATTTGGATAAGAGTTAAATGATTATTTTAAAGATATTATAAAATGTTTAATTGACACTTGTGCGTATGTAGCAGATATTGATTTTGCAACAATAGTCAATTATAGTTTTGTGGCTGTTTGGCTTTCTATTTCCAAAATCTCCAAAGCCAGCACCCCAAAGTCTCAAAATACTATTGCCGAAATTTTATTACTATTATTTCAAAGCAACCTTACTAAAAATATGATATTCACCAGGTGCTAATACATTGGTATAATTATTTGATGATAGGGTTACACTACTTCCAACAGCATCAATCCATGTGCCTGCTGAACCAAAATCTACATTGGCAGATTGACTGGCAACATTGAAATTGCCAACAACAACAACTGTATTATTTGCATCTGTTAGCTTAATGTATTTTATACCACTTGTTAAGTCGGAGCTGAAGTTTGTGGAATTGAAAATGCTATTGTTGGTTTTTAATTTTATAAACTTTGCATACGCATCATATAAAGCCTTACGGCCGGCATCGTCATAGTAATCCCATTTTATGGGTTTCTCACCCGTTCTTCCATTGAAATTAATGCTGATGTCGTAGCCCAACTCCCCAAATTGCCAGATCATTTTTGGCCCGGGAATGCTGAATAGAAATGCAGCTCCCATTTCTTCACGTTTCAACGAGGTTGATAAATTATCTTTTATAACATAACCACCTAACGCATTACCATAGGTGAAGTTTTTAAAATTTATGCGTTCTTCATCATGGCTCTCCATGTAGTCCACAAGATTTTCTGATTTCGTGAAACCATGATTGTTATAAAATCCCCAGCTAAAATTGGAATTAGTTAACCATCCCATGGTAGCTTCATTCATGTTGTAATTTAAATTGTTCCAAAGCATCATGCCGTCATCAGCCAGGACTTTTTCTTCTGTGACATCTGCAAAATGTTCCAGGATAACATAAAAATTATTGGCATCAATAGATTTAATATAATTATTGTATTCTTTCCAGATGGCTATCCGGCTTGCATCATAGGCTGAGAAGGATGCATCATCAGAAGATTGGTGCTGCGTGAATCCTTTTGAAAGATCGAACCGGAAGCCATCAATTTTATATTGCTGCATCCAGAATTTCATAACATTTTTTGCGAAATATTTTGTTGCCGGACTTTCGTGATTAAAATCATACCCGACATTATAGGGATGCTTTGGATCAACATTAAACCATGGATTGATGCCTGTAGGTTTGGAGCCATCAAAATACAACTGTACCATCGGTGACTGACCGAAGGAATGATTTAAAACCATGTCTAAAATAACGGCTACGCCTTTGCCATGACATTGGTCAATAAAATTTTGCAGGTCTGTTTTTGTTCCATAATATTTATCCGGCGCAAAATAAAACGAGGGATTGTAGCCCCAGCTTGAATTTCCTTCAAACTCATTCACCGGCATCAATTCAATGGCATTAATTCCAAGGGTTTTCAAATAGTCCATCTTTTGAAGCGTTGATGCATAATTATGTTCGGTTGTAAAATCACGGATCAGCAATTCGTAAATTACAAGGTTGTTCTTATCGGGTCGAACAAAGTTGCTGTTTTGCCATACATGGGTTGGTTGATTAGACTGCATGACACTCACAATTCCGGTGGTTTTGCCGGATGGATACGGTTTTAGATTCGGATAAGTGGCTGTAGGAATTTTGCTATCGTTGTCGGGATCTAAAACTTTTTCGCAATAGGGATCGGCTACTTTTAATGTGCCATCCAATAAGAACTGGTAGGCATATTCTATGTTGGGATCAAGATTATCAATTTGTACCCACCAGGTTGTTTTGTCGGGTGTATTTTTCATTGCTGCCGGAGCAGGATCCCAGTTATTAAAATCCCCGATTAAAGAGACTGAATGTTTGGCTGGTGCATATAGTGTTACAATTGCTGAGGTTCCATTGTTGATAAAAGCAACCCCGTCTTTGGCGCCTGCAGGCAAATCCGTAGCGGGAGGTGGATTAGGAGGAGGCTGGCTTCCGGAGCCGGAACTTCCTTTTTTGCAAGCAGTTCCTGTTACCGCAACAAAGAGCAATACATAAATATATTTCATCAAATTTTTTTAGAAATGTAAACTTACAAAGATTCTCATTCCGGGTGGCGTTATATAATTCGCCACATTTACATCATGAAGCCCGCGGTAAATTTAATATCACATCCGGCCTGTATATTCCTGGCTTGCTACGTCAATATCTTTTGTTTTATAAGGAATATTTGTACCGTGGGCGAGCTTTTGTTGCAGCTGATAAGCCCCGCCGTTCCAACTCCAAACCTCCCGGGCGAATCCCGGAACGCCGGTTATCAGATCAGGGTAGCCGCGTTTGCCATTTAAAATAATTTTTAATGCCTGCCCGATTTTGCCCGGCAATGGCTGGTATTTTCCGATATTATCTTTTGCATAGAAATAATAATTACGCAACGGAATTCCAAGTGGGCTTGTAGTTACCATAAGAAAGATTTCTTCTGATCCGTCATTGTTAAGATCGGCAGGATAAAGCGTAAACAATAATTTAGGCTTTCCCTTTTTTGTTTTAGCAAGTGTGTACTCATCCGTTATGCCCGTCTTTTGCGCAAAGTCGTTTTTTTCCTGGTCGCTCAATTTTGTTTTCACATTTGAAAAAAGCATTACAGCCATCGGTGTCAGGATTACTTTTTCATTTGTTGTATTGACGGAATTGGCGGATCCTGCTGCTTGTGCTATTTGGTTGCCCGTAATGTTATCGGCTGCAACATTTACCGCTAATGTTTTTATATAATCAGGACTTATGACTTCCTCAATAGACTTATCGCTTTTTAAATTCACCTGGTTCTTTTTATATAATTTATAATTATTGCCATTCCACCGGTACATATTTATAGGCCCCTTTGGAAGGTTGAAGCCCGGGCCTTCAGGCGCACCGCCTACCAGGTCAGGATAACCGCCGATTCCAGGATACCGTGCATAAAAACGCGGCGCGGAAACATCTGCCTGTGCAACGTATTTCCCATTTTTATTTTTTATATACAAGCTAAGGTCAGGCAGCCATTGGCCAAAAAATGTACCCGAGGTTCTTATAAAAATTTCCTCAACGCCGTCTTTATTAACATCTGTTGGATAAATCTCTACGTCCAACACACCATTGTCCTCTCCGTTAGAATCCATCGTGAGCTTACTCTTATCTTCTTTTTGTACATACACGCCTTCGGCAAAAAAATTTTTTTCAATATTGGTCATTTTAGTTTTAACACTCTGAAAAATAATTTTTGCAGTGGGTGATAAAGCAACGTTATCTTTTGAATTTGTTTTGGTAGCGACCTGGGCGCTTAACCGGATGGTAACAGCAAGGGTTACGAATAGAAAAAATTGTTTCATAAAAATTAATTGAAAGAAGGAAAAGAGATTATTCTAAAATAAAAAAAATAAATTATATCTCCACTAATCAGGGTTTGGTTTCCGCTGGATTTTTTTAATAACCATCTTCTAAGAAGAGGATGATGTGGAGATGGCGTATGGATGAAGCAGGTATAGTGTAAGTGAAGTATACAAGTTATCTTCATTCATTTCCATGCCTCACATAGCCACGCATTCAATTCGCTTTTGGAAGGGTTGTCACCGTAGAGCCTTGAAATTTCTTTTTCAGCAAGTGTCACAATTTTTCCCGGGGCAGCATCATCAATGGCCACTATTTCCATAAATGCAGGTGTTCCTAAAATCAATCCTTTCGCACCTTCTGCAGCGGAACGAGAAACGCCTTCTTTGGTTACGAGCTCAATCGTTATATTATTAAATCCCGCATCTTCCAATAAGTGCTCTATTTCTTTTTTGTCATGCATTGAAAACGGAATTTTATAAAAATCCCCTGCGTCGTGCTCTGTAAAATAAGAAGCAACAATATTTTTTATGGTATTCGACAGCGGGTTATTTTCGATGCGGTCCCATGTATTGAAAAGCAGTCTTCCATCTTTTTTTAAAATTCTAAATGCCTCCCGGAAAGCCCCTCGCTTATCGGGAACAAACATGAAACCGAACTGGCACACGACACAATCAAAGCTTTCATCATTGAAAGGCAATGCCTGTGCATCTGCTACGCGGAATTCAACGTTCATTCCCCTAAGAACTTTGCTGGCAACTTCGAGCATCCCGGGATTAAGGTCAGTAGCGATTAGTTCTGCCGAAGTAGAAATCGCTTTGCGTATATGCTTTGTAACGCGTCCTGTGCCACAAGCAATTTCCAATATTTTCTGAATATTTTTTTTGGTTATCCGTGAAGCAATATCCGAAGCATACGGCTCAAAAAACAGGGGGCCCATATACTGGTCGTATAACGCAGGCACCGTTCCTGAAAACGTGGCAAATTCTTTTTTCATGAAATTTCATTTTGCTCACAAAAGCAGTTGTAAGAATTCCAATTTAAGTTGCAATAAACAAAATGAAAACTTGTTTTCGCAACTGATAGTATCTTGCGTAAGCAAAGGCAAGATTATCCCCATTGATCAGTAAATTACTACCTTTAAAAAGCTTGTTCTTTTCAATCTTTTATCAAATATTCAAATAAAAATTGCATATGAAAGTTATTTTTTTGCTCCTGGCTGTGATTCCTTTTTGTTTGGGATGTAATACTCAAAAAGACACACCCCATTCTAAAAAAGACACACTTACTTCTAAAAGCGCTTCACCCTCTGCAGGCATGCAAATAAAATGGGCATTGTTAGCTGCACCGCAGGAAAAAAGAGATAGCTGTACCGTGTATGGCTACGGTGCCGATAAGCAACTCACCCTTTTAAAAAAAGGTACGAATGAATTGATTTGCCTTGCTGACAACCCTGGCGAACCAGGCTTTTCAGTTGCCTGTTACTGTAATGAACTGGAACCCTTCATGCAAAAGGGACGTGAACTGAGAAAACAGGGTATCAAGGATCAGCAGTTACTGGATGAACGTGAAAAAGAAGTAAAAGCAGGCACCCTGAAAATGCCAAAAGATCCTTCTACGTTGTACGTTTATTCTGCCAAAGATGAAGACATTGACCCCGCAACCGGTGAAGTGAAAAATGGTTATTTGCGTTACGTTATTTATATTCCTTATGCAACGGCTGCCAGTACGGGTTTGCCGGAGAAGCCATCTGCTGACGGCATGCCCTGGATTATGAATCCCGGAACATCCCGGGCCCATATTATGATCAATCCTTAGGTATCAGCCAGTTCCCGTTTTCAATTCGCAGGTGTGTCCTCAACAATGTTTCAAAAAAAATGATACTGCCACCGGGTTTCACATTATTTGCCGTAGCAGCAAAGCACGGAAATGACTCCGGGCCCACTGCGCCTTCCTTTCGGATTTTGATTATTCTTTCACAAGAATGAAATTACTTCCTGAAAAAGGTTTTTTGGAAGATGCATCGATAAGTTCAACTTTGAACTTTTGCGCTGTGGAATTTAAAAATATAAGGGCTACAAAAAGTAGACAGGAATGAAGATTTTTTATTCATAATATTTTGGTATGTGATGACCATTGTTACCGTGTAAGTTTTCGAGGTGATTTATTTAAGTCGCAGTATTAAATATATAGATGAAGCGAAATATTATTTTATTTCCTTAAGCTTAAGATTTTTATAAGCTACTCTCATAATGTGGCCAGCATGCAATTGCAGCCCTATCAGGCCTGATGACT
>JBDTMP010000402.1:0-10704 GCA_039934215.1 Ginsengibacter sp. | reverse complement strand
GGCTTGATCCTGAAAAGGTTGCTTTATATTGCCAGAGCCATGTGCATGAAACAAGCGAATTGTATCTTTTTCTAAATATGCTCGCCTACAAAGGAGAACTGGAAAAAACGGCTACATTCAAAGAAAAAGTGAGGCTCTCCCCTGAAAATGTAAATGCCGGCTTGCTTACATATCCTGTATTACAGGCTGCGGACATTTTATTACACAGGGCACATTATGTACCGGTAGGAAAAGACCAGGAGCAACACCTGGAAATGTCGAGGAACTTTGCAAAACGATTCAACCACAGGTACAAAATTAATTTGCACGAAGATGTTTTCCCGGAGCCCGTTGCCTTTAACTTTAGCAACGACCTCGTAAAAGTGCCTTCGCTTGATGGCGGCGGTAAGATGAGTAAAAGCGAAAATCAAATGGCCACATTATACCTGGCAGATGATGATGAAACCATTAGAAAAAAAGTGATGAAGGCTAAAACAGACAGCGGCCCAACAGAAAAAAACTCTATAAAACCGGCATATATTGAAAACTTATTTTTATTGAAAAAGCTCGTAAGCAATGAAGAAGAATTATCAAACTATGAAGAGCAGTATAACAATTGTACCATTCGCTACGGGGATATGAAAAAGCAACTTGCAGAAGAGATGGTAAACTTTATTGCCCCAATACGTACAAGGGCAAATGAAATTCTTGCGGACGAAAATTATCTGAGCCGGGTAATGAAGCAGGGGGCTGAAAAAGCAGTTGCCAGCGCAAAGGTCACCATGCAACTTGTAAGAAACGCTATGGGCCTTAATTATTTTTAGATTTCAGCATTTTAGATTTACTTTTAATTAAATACCTTTTTATAATTAAAGAGCCATCTCATCCGGCAGCTTACATACATTTTAAAATCTAAATTTGATAAGGTAAATGGCAAAATCAAAAAAACCAAAACACATCGCTGTTGCGGGTAATATTGGAGCAGGTAAAACCACCTTGACAGAGTTACTAAGCAAGCATTACAAGTGGATTCCGCAATTTGAAGATGTTGACCACAACCCTTATCTCAATGATTTTTATGACGACATGCCGAGGTGGAGTTTTAATTTACAGGTATATTTTTTAAACAGCCGGCTCAACCAACTTCTCGAAATTCAGCGTGGCACCGAAACCGTTATACAGGACAGGACAATATATGAAGACGCTAATATTTTTGCTCCCAATCTTCATGATATGGGCCTGATGACTAAAAGGGATTTCACTAATTATTATACTTTTTTTGAAACCCTTAAAACAATGGTTAAGCCACCAGATCTTTTAATTTACCTGAATGCATCCGTCCCAACTCTTGTAGCGCAGATCCAAAAAAGAGGGCGGGAATATGAAGAAAACATTCGCCTTGATTATTTGAAAAAGCTAAATGAATTTTATAATAAATGGATCCATAGCTACCGCGAAGGACCGCTCCTTATTATAAATGCCGATACCAATAAATTTTCAGAAAATGAAGAAGACCTCGGAACGATTATTAACCAAATAGATGCACAGTTGTTTGGACTGTTTTAATAAATCATCTTTCTTTTTCTGGCAAATCCCTTTGCACAACCTTTCGCCCATTAATAATACCGCTGACATATATTCCATGACAAATTGTTGTGGTAAATTGTACTTTAATATTCTAAAATCTATTTACCAAAATTTAAATGTATGAGACATAAAATACTTTCAAGTGGATTTGCAATTATCATATTAATTGCACTGACATCAATTAGCAGCTATTCACAGGTGACCACTCCCCGTACCCCGAGCCCTGCAGCGATGGTTCAGCAAACGATTGGAATTTCAACTGTGACTGTAAAATATTCAAGACCATCTGTAAAAGGTCGCGAAATATGGGGTGCATTGGTTCCTTATGGCTGGAATGTTCAGGCATTTGGCGCCGGAAACTCAGCTCCGTGGCGTGCAGGAGCGAATGAAAATACAGTAATTCAATTCTCAAATGACGCAATTGTGGGGGGACAAACCGTGCCCGCCGGATCTTATGGTTTATCTTTTGTAATTAATAAGGATAATACCGGCGAAGTAATTTTATCTAAAGACTATAAATCATGGGGGAGTTTTTTTTATGATCCCGCACACGATCAGTTAAGGGCTAAAATACAAACCCGTTCTATACCGGAAACAGAAATGCTCACCTACGATTTTATAAATGATACAAAGACTTCTTCTGAATTGGTGCTTGATTGGGAGAAAAAGCAATTCCCGGTAAAAATAGAATTTGACGTTGATAAAATCGTAATGGCAAATGCGGCCGAAGAATTGAAAGGAGCGATAGGATTTAATTCGATAGGATTTTCAAGTGCCGCCAATTATGCATTACAAAATAAAGTGAACCTTGACCAGGGACTGAATTGGATTGATAGGGCCATTGCCCAAAACAGCAACTTTAATAACCTTGCTACCAAATCAAATATTTTGAAAGAAATGGGGAAAACTGCTGAAGCCGATAAAATGATGGCCGATGCTTCTGCTGTTGCCAATGAAGTTGAACTAAATAATTATGGGTATCAATTAATCAATGAAGGCAAAATTGACAAGGCTATTGAAATACTTATTCTTAATACACAACGTCATCCTAAAAGTGCGAATGCCTGGGACAGCCTTGGAGAGGCATACGCAACAAAGGGTGACAAGAAAAACGCAATCGCCAATTTTAAAAAATCATTGAGTATGAATCCGCCTGCTAATGTAAAGGCAAATTCAGAAAAATTTCTTCACCAGTTTGGAGTGATGTAATTAATAAGGCACGTACAGTACAAAGGAATTACAAAAACTGTACGTGCCTTTTCTATTTTAATTCTCTTTACTTGCAGGCATCGGGTTCTAATCTTTCAATCCTTTCAACTCAATTCGCACATTGGTTCTGCAGGGTTTTTCGAATACTTCCTCAATTGATCTTTTACTATTAATCGTCTTGTAAAATTCATCAAGAAACCGGGTAACGAATTTTATATATTTGGAACTGAGCAGAGAGCAACTGGTGTAAATCTTGTAAACATCCTCTTTCTTTTTATTAAATAATTCAAAGGTTTCTATAAAATCCATTCCAACCTGGTTACAATATCCCCTGTAAATTCTTTCAAGGATAGAAGAAATCTCTAACTCCGGGGCAGCCCCCGCATAAGGCGCATTTACAATTCCTGCATGATCAAAATCGTATGGTATAGCAAAAGGAGATTTGCCTGAATCTTTTGACAGTAATTTTATGTTTTGCAGGTAAGGAACAGACCAATCTGTATTTGCAATCATATATTCAAATACTGCCATTTTTGTAAATTCCATTCGATCTGTCTTTTCCATTTGAAGCATTTTTGTATTTACCAGCGTGCCTTTGTTGCGTTCAGCCAACGTAAGTTCATCTTCAAGTAAAACACAATAGTAAGTTTCTGTTTTTCGCTGGCCGGCAGAATCTTCAAATTCGACTGCTGCCAGTCTCGCTCTGAAGCTTTTTTCTGTGAAAAGATTATATAACTTGTAAACCAGGTATTCTCTTACTACATATTCGTCGCCCTGGCAGGGAACAACCAGCTTAAGTTTATTTTGGCTTTCAAATATTGAATTTTTCAATTTTTGTTTCGCTGGAAAATTCAACATTATAGGTGGCCATTTACAATTCTCTTTTAGCCGGCGAAAATTTCCTCTTGCTTTTGCCTTGATTTGAATGGAAACCAGGGCGCTGTCTTTTCCATTGTATTGAAGCAACATGGGATGGTAAGCCATATTCTGTTTCCTGTCAGTAAACAGGTCATTTAATCTTCCGGCGAGCTTAAGGTGCAGAATATCATCGCTATTAAAAAGGCCGTCATTCTGAGACGATTTCACTTGCGTTTCACTGGAAGATTTAGCAGGTTCAGATTGTGCATATATTGCGAGTGAATTGATAATAATGCAGTAAAGTAAAATGATGAGTTTACAACGCCTGCTACGCATAAGCATTTGGATTGAACTGCAAAGTTATTTTTTATAAATTCAGAAAGAAAGATAATGCCTGTTTTTTATTACAGGAAGTTCCTATTATTAGCTTTTATAAAAAAAATCCATTGAATAGATTACTTCTTTCTTAAAATTCTCTTCCTGTGTTTCATGCCCCAGTTTACTAATTCCTGGATTACATTCTCCAAAGTCGTTCCATAAGAAGTAAGCTCATACTCAACCGTAACAGGTTTAGTATTAAGAACGCGGCGGTTTACCAGTTCATTCATTTCAAGTTCTTTTAATTCCTTGGATAACATCTTTCCGGTGATTCTTCCAATATCCCTTTGCAGCTCTTTAAAGCGTTTTTTATTTTCATTGAGGGAACACATAATTGCAATTTTCCATTTACCATTCAATATATCCATTGCATCCCACAGTGCCATCATATCTTTAGTTTCAAATGTTTTTTTTTGTGGCATTTTTTTGATTTTGATGGTTTCTAAAAGGAAACCACTTTATTAAAGTAACCCGGTTACAAATATATACCAAAGGTCGTAACTTTGCCTGCATAAATAATTTGATTAAAATAAATTAAAATAAAAACAATGAATGAACTCAAACAAATCGAAAAAATTTTTCCACGACCATCGAACCCGGGTATGGTTGGTGATGGTTTCAGGGTTTACAATTACTTCCCTTCGGGTTATAAGCTACGCGAAAAACTAAGCCCTTTTCTTATGCTTGATTTTAATCCGGCTTTTGACTTTGGCGCATCCAATCAGCCACGGGGTGTTGATGTGCATCCTCACAAAGGCTTTGAAACGGTAACCATTGCATACAAAGGAAGCGTGGAGCATTATGACAGCACCGGCAATAGCGGTGTAATTAATCCCGGCGATGTACAATGGATGACAGCCGGCGCGGGAATTCTTCATAAAGAATTTCACGAACGGGAATTTTCTAAAAAAGGCGGACCTTTTGAAATGATACAACTTTGGGTGAACCTTCCTAAAAAAGACAAGCTTGCCACTCCAAAATACCAGTCTTTGGTTTCCTCAGAAATGGCTAACGTTTTATTGCCCGGTGATAGTGGCTTTGTGAAGGTAATCGCCGGAAAATTTAATGACGCCAAAGGTTCTGCTTCCACATTTACTGAAATAAATATGTTCGACATTCATTTGAACCAAAATGGTGAGATGACAACTGAGATTCCTGCCTCGCATAACACGGCCATTTTAGTTGTTGAAGGTAGTATAGAAGTAAACGGTCAAAATGCGCAGTTGCACGATTTTATTTTGTTCAAAAACAAAGGAGAAGCTATCACCATCAAAGCAAAAGAAAAAAGTATTCTGATGTTGCTCAGCGGCATCCCCATCAATGAACCCATTGCTCAATACGGGCCGTTTGTGATGAATACCCAACAGGAATTACAGGAAACTTTTAAAGAATACCAGGACGGAAAATTTGGAGCATTAAATTAATAAGTGATGATAATGGCAACAGCATATAAAATTATTAATAATGAAAAATTAATGCATTTTGAAATCCATGGAGACGATGCTATAGCCTTTCTTGAATACCGTTTTTATAAAAATGATATTGCCTTCATGCATACTGAAGTTCCGGAAAGTATGGAAGGAAAGGGCGTCGCGTCTGCTTTGGCGGAGTATGCATTTAAATTTGCCAAAGAAAATAAAAAGCCCGTGATGGTTTACTGCCCTTTTGTTGCAGCCTATCTCAAGCGCCACCCGGAACTAAAAGAACAATTAGATAAGCAATATCTTCAATAGCTTTTATTTATGTGGTGATCGTGATTTAACACAAAACGTTACATCAACATGTATATCTGATTCCTAAAAATAAAGCCTCCACAAAAGCGGGGGTTTTTTATTTGCGGCTTAGTATGCCGGGGCGCCTTCTAAAATTTCTTCGCTGGCATCCTCTTTATATTTCTCAAAATTTTTAATAAAGTAATCCGCCAGTTTATGAGCGGTCTTTACATAGCCGTCTTTATCTTCCCAGGTAAATTTAGCGCTTAACATTTCTGTAGGTACTCCGGGACATTCTTCAGGCATCATCATTCCAAAAATTGAATGTGGATGATACTTTACGCTATCCAGTTTACCTTCAAGCGCTGCTGTAATCATGGCTCTTGTGTATTCAAGCTTCATCCTGTTGCCTACGCCATAGCCCCCGCCATTCCACCCGGTATTCACCATCCATATATTTACATCATGTTCTTTCATTTTCCTGCCCAGCATCTCGGCATACCTGGTTGGATGCAACGGTAAAAATGGTGCGCCAAAACAGGCGCTGAATGTGGGCTTCGGCTCTTTGACTCCCGCTTCGGTACCGGCCACTTTTGCCGTATATCCGCTGATAAAATGATACATCGCCTGGCCGGGAGTAAGCTTACTTATGGGTGGCAAAATGCCGTAAGCATCTGCAGTAAGAAAAAAAATATGTTTAGGTATACCACCAATTGAAGGATCAAGCGCATTGCTTATATAATCCAGCGGATAACTTACTCTTGTATTTTCCGTAATTTTTTTACTGGCAAAATCTATTGTATTCGTTCCTTCGATAAAAGTTACATTTTCAACTATCGCTCCATATTTTATAGCATTATAAATATCAGGCTCTTTTTCTCTACTTAGGTTAATCGTTTTAGCATAGCATCCGCCTTCGAAATTAAAAACAGCGTCATTGTTCCAGCCATGTTCATCATCGCCTATCAGCATGCGGTTTGGGTCAGCGCTTAAAGTTGTTTTGCCAGTTCCGCTTAAGCCAAAAAATATTGCAGTGTCTCCATTTTTTCCTGTGTTGGCAGAGCAATGCATACTCAACACTCCTTTATCATGCGGAAGAATATAATTGAGAATACTAAAAATCCCTTTTTTTATTTCACCTGTATATTGTGTGCCGCCAATTAAAATTATTTTTTTTGTAAAATTTACAATTACAAAATTTTTGTGAGGCACGCCATCGGTTAAGGGATCCGCATAAAAATGTGGAACCTGCAGTAAATGCCAGTCAATTTCAATATCATTAAGTTCATTTTCCTTAGGTCTTAAAAACATATTGTACGCAAATAAATTGCAGCATGGGTTTTCATTGATCACGCGAATGTTTAACCGGTAGTCAGGATGTGCGCAGGCATAGCAATCCCTTATCCATAATTTTTTATTGCTTAAAAAACTGATCATCTTATTGTAGAGCCTGTCAAAATATTTTTCTTCAATCGGGATATTAAATTCATTCCAATCCACGGTAGAAACAGTCAATGTATCTTTTACAATAAATTTATCCTTAGGGCTTCTGCCGGTAAATTCACCGGTATCAATAACCAGCGCTCCGGTGTCACTTAAAACGCCTTCGCCTTTTTCAACCGACTGGCTGATAAGTTCTTCAGGTGATAATTGATAATAAATATTTTCGGCAGATTTTAACCCTAAATTAAACAGCAGATTTTTAGGCAAAATAAACAATGTTGGAATTGACATGCACAGGCTTTCGTTAATAAGAAACAAAGGTAAGTAATCAAATTTTAGATTTCATTTAAAAATCGTTCTCAAAAATGCATCCAAATTTTATTTTTTCTAAAATTGAATTATACTTTCCCAGATAAAACTTCTGCCTATAAAAATTATTATTTATAAGCCGTTTTTATTAAAAAAATTTAAAGTTTGAATTTCCATTTTATTCGCGGAGCACGAATGTTTTGAAAATTCAAAATCTTTTAATCATGTATATTGCAAGCCATAAAAATTTTGAAAATGAAGTATCTGCCACTCAATCCGGAAATTTTTATTCAGAACAGGAAAAGATTTTCATCGAAGATGGAAAAAAATTCCATAGCCATTTTCAACAGTAATGATGAACTGCCGATGAACGGAGATGCCTTATTTCCATTCAAGCAAAACTCTGATCTTTTTTGGCTTAGCGGCGTTGAACAGGAAGACACGATGGTTATCTTATTTCCTGATAACCCGGATGTAAGGTATCGGGAAGTATTAATTTTAGTGCGGCCCAATGAATTGAAAGAAAAGTGGGATGGCCACAGGCTTACTGCTAAGGAAGGAAAAGATATTACCGGCATCGAAACCGTTATTTGGCTTGATACGCATGACGCAATGTTGCAACCGTGGATTCATGAGGCTGATACAATTTATTTAAATTCAAACGAGAATGACCGTAAAGCAAACCTCTTAAATGTGCGTGATTATCGCTACGCTGCTGAAATGCGTGAGCGCTATCCTTTACATAATTATAAGCGTAGTGCAAAAATCTTAAAGGAACTGAGAGGAGTAAAAACGGCGATTGAAGTCGAGGTAATACAAAAGGCGATTGATATTACAGATAATACTTTCAGGCGGTTATTAAAGTTCATAAAGCCTGGGGTAATGGAATATGAAATTGATGCGGAAATATGGCATTCGTTTCTTTCCCAAAGAGCTACCGGTCCGGCTTATGGCAGCATCATCGCAAGCGGAGACCGCGCAAGAACGCTGCATTATGTAAGTAACAATAACGAATGTAAGGATGGTGAATTGATCTTAATGGATTTCGGCGCAAGCTATGGAAATTATGCTGCTGATCTTACACGAACTGTTCCCGTAAATGGAAAATTTTCAAGAAGACAAAAAACCGTTTATAATGCCTGCCTGCATCTGCATCAATTTGCAGCAAGCATATTAAAACCGGGAATTAGCATAGTTGACTATACGGAAAAAATTGGTGATGAAGCGACCGTCATTTTCCAAAAAATTGGCCTGATAAAAAAATCAGATATAAAAAATGAAGACCCTCAAAACAGGGCTTACCGAAAATATTTATATCATGGCATTTCACATCACCTGGGCATTGATGTGCATGATCTGGGTACAAAGAATGAGCCCATAAAAGCCGGAATGGTTTTTACAATTGAACCTGGTATTTATATTGAAGAAGAACACATGGGTGTAAGAATTGAAAATAACTTTTGGATAACAAGAAATGGTAATAAAGATTTAATGAAAAACATCCCGATAACTGTTGAGGAAATTGAAGCGGGAATGAAGAATCCCGGCCCCTAAACGGGAGAAGACAGTTCCTAAAGATTCTTAATTTTTACTTATATCGTAAATAAAATGGAAGACGGGCTAGAAAAACAAGGTGACTTATATCCCCCTTCAGGGGTTAGGGCTGCAATCCCCAACATCTTCACCCTTCTCAATCTATTTTTTGGCTGCATGGCGGTGGTATTTGCCTTGCAAACCAACGCTGTAATTATCTATGTAAATGAGGATTTCAGCAGCAGCTTTAATATTCCTGAAAAAATTACCTGGGCTGCGATCTGCATAATCATTGCAGCATGCATAGATTTTCTGGACGGGTTCGTAGCACGTTTATTAAAAGCCACAAGTTCTTTGGGTAAACAATTGGACTCGCTGAGTGATGTAGTAAGCTTCGGTGTTGCCCCTGGTGTAATTTTATACCAGTTGCTTAAATTCAGTTTTGCCAGAGAAGAAAATGGCTTAGACGTTTCAATTCTTTGGCTGGCACCGGCATTCATATTAAGTTGCGCCGCAGCATATCGCCTTGCAAAATTTAATCTTGATGAATCTCAAAGCCTGGTATTTAAAGGTGTACCTGTACCTGCAGTTGGATTACTGATTGCTTCTTTTCCTCTTATCCTTCATTTTAATACTATCAACAGCATAAATAATTTGCTGATAAATAAATGGCTTTTATATGCTTTGATTATTCTTTTAAGTTACCTGATGGTCTCAGGCATTCGAATGATGGCATTAAAGTTTCCGGATTATACTTTGAAAAATAATATGCCTAAAATCATATTACTTGTTATTGCAATAATCTCCGCTATCTTTTTGCAATGGCTTGCAGTACCTGTCATTTTCCTGTTTTATATTTTAATATCACTATCAACATCAAAAATTAAAACTCCATGAATTTTGTTGCAGAAATAAAAGTAATGCCGTTGAAAGAATTATTAGATCCACAAGGTAAAGCTGTTATGGGAGGCCTTTCTAACCTTGGCATTAAAAGCATTGAAGACGTAAGAATAGGTAAGCATATTCAACTTCAAATAAATGCTCCTGGTGAAGCAGAGGCAAAAAATATTGCAGAAGAAGCAGCAAAAAAATTATTGGCAAATCCTGTAATGGAAGAATATACAATCTCAATTTCATAATTAGCCAAATGGCTAATTAGATAATCAGCTAATTAAATGCTCTATCTCGTCCCATCTCCTATTGGCAATCTCGCGGATATTACCTTTAGAGCAATTGAAGTTTTGAAATCAGTTGATCTCATTTTAGCAGAAGATACCAGAACTTCGGCTAAGCTTCTGCGTTATTACAATATTGACAAACCCACAACCCCTTATCACCAGCATAACGAACATAAAATTTATAACCACCTTATTGACCAGTTATCTTCAGGTAAAACGATGGCATTGCTGACAGATGCCGGTACTCCCGGCATAAGTGACCCTGCATTTCTTTTAGTAAGAGAGTGTATTAAAAATGAAATTAAAGTTGAATGCCTCCCCGGCGCAACTGCGTTTGTTCCTGCCCTGGTTAATAGTGGTTTGCCAATGAACAGTTTTTGTTTTGAAGGATTTTTGCCACTTAAAAAAGGCAGGCAAACCTTTTTAAAAAGAATGGCAGAAGAAGAGCGCACGATGGTTTTTTATGAAAGCCCGATGCGGCTTGTAAAAACTTTGAATGATTTTATTGAATATTTTGG
>JBDTMP010000401.1:0-2348 GCA_039934215.1 Ginsengibacter sp. | reverse complement strand
ACAGTAAGCCTTACTGCTACTGATATTAATGGATGTAAAGATGTGTTTACAAAGACTGTAAGTGTAAGCGATGATGCATTTATATATTTGCTGCCGAGAACGGATACTTTATGTTCAGGCCAATCGAACCAAATTATAGCCTATCAAAATGATTCAATTATGTGGTCTCCGGCCAACTTTGTATCATGTGCTACCTGCGATACTATACTGGTAAATCCTACCAAAACCACTACATTTTATGCGACATCGTCAAATGCGTTCGGATGTACAGCGCGGGACAGCGTGTTGGTAAAAGTTTATCCTCCCTTTACGGCTACCACTCCTGATCCTGATTTATATATTTGCATCAATGAAAGTGTACAACTAAATGCAGCGCCCCCTGATTATAAAATAACGTGGAGTCCGGCGAGTGGACTATCAAATGCAAACGTGTATGCCCCAATGGCGTCACCTGTAGCAACCACTACCTACACCGCAACACTTAGTGACTCTGTTGGATGTTTCACAAGCAGCGTAGATGTAATTGTCCATATAAAATCACTACCCACGGTTAATGCAGGCCCGGATAAGTTTTATCCTTTTAATTCTGCTTTTACAATCTCGCCGGTTTATGGCAGCAATATAGTTTCCTATTTGTGGACACCTCCCAACCAGCTAAATTGCACAACCTGCACTTCACCATCTGGTATTATCACTCAAAAAGAAACTTATACAATAACGGTTACTTCTGACAGCGGATGCATCGCAAAGGATGAAATCACCATTTTTGTTGAATGTAAAGACGCGAATTTGTTGCTGCCAACCGCATTTACTCCCAATAATGATAATCTTAATGATGTGTATTATCCATTAACCAGGGGAGTTAAGACTGTTTTAAATTTTGCCATTTATAACCGCGAGGGACAACTTATTTTTCAAAAGAAAAATTTCCCACCCAATGATAAATCTTTTGGATGGGATGGATCTACCAGGGGACAACAGCCTTCCACGGCAGTTTATGTTTATATCATGGAAGCGCTTTGCGACTCCGGTGAAAAACTTAGTAAAAAGGGAAGTTTTGTGCTGATCAGATAATCCTGAATCAAAAAAATCCTCAGTGGATTTCATATCAATGGTTTTGAGTTTTTTCAGGTATTTATTTACAGTACCTGAGAGATTTATTAAGGAGTAAAAATATAATTTTGTGCAAATTGGTTTTATGGAATTACCGGATTTTTCAACTCCCAACTTTTTTCTTTTTGTTACATTAATTTTCTTTATACTTATAACAGGAAGGTACTTTATAGTAGCAGGGGTTTTCTATTTAATCTTTTACATTTGGTTCCCTAAAAAATGGACAACAAGAAAAATAAATTTAAAAGGTTATAAGAAAGGTCAGCTAAGAATTGAAGTTACCTGGAGCATGGCAACCGCATTTCTTTTCTCAATTGCGGGAACAATCACGATGATTTTATGGCAAAAGGGTTACACAAAAGTTTATGTAAACATAAATGAATATGGATGGTGGTATTTGCCGGTGAGCCTTTTAGTTTTTATGGTTTTGCATGAAACTTATTATTACTGGCTGCATAGGTGGATGCACATTCCTTCTGTATTTAAAATAGTTCACAAAGTTCACCACAACAGTAATATTACATCGCCATTTACCGCATTTTCTTTTCATCCGTTTGAAGGACTTTTGCAGGCAATTTTTTTACCAATAATGCTGATGATTTTACCCATGCATTATTACGTTATTATTGTCCAGTTAACTATTATGACATTTAGCAGTGTAATTAATCATCTTGATATTGAAATTTATCCCAAGGCATTTTACAAAAATATATTTGCTAAATGGCTTATAGGAGCTTCTCATCATTCTTTACATCATAAGCAATTCAAATATAATTATGGCTTGTATTTTACCTTCTGGGATAAAATAAAAAAAACTGAAAGCCCCCTTTATGAAGAATTATTTGAATCTAAAACTTCGAAGCATGCCTTGATAAAAAGTAGTCATTAGATGATAAAGTCATAAGGTCTCGTCTATCGATTTTGATTCCAAATTTTCCAACTTTCTTCAGCCTGTATAGTTAACATTTGCTGGCCATTTTCAATAGTCGCCCCTCTTTCGGCTGCCTTTGAAAGAAAAAGTGTTTTAGCTGGATTATAAATTAAATCAAAAAAATAATGATTCGCAGAAACAAAGTGATAAGGCAAATCAGGAGAGACATCCATATTTGGGAACATGCCGGCCGGAGTTGTATTTATGATAATATTAAATTCATTCATAACCGGCAAAGTAATTTCGCTATAATTAATAATATTGTTTTCCAATTTATTTTTACGGGAAACAAAAAGATATTCAA
>JBDTMP010000400.1:0-3056 GCA_039934215.1 Ginsengibacter sp. | reverse complement strand
ATAGATTTGAAACCTACCGGCACGTCTTTGGAAACGCCCAGCGTTCCCCGAAAATCCAAATCACCTTCTGCTCGTATAGTGCCATTTTTTATGTCAATTCCAATCGAGGTGGCTACTGCGCTTAGTGTTACTCCCGCACAAGCGACAAGCGCTTCGAGGAGTAAATCGCCGGAACAAGCCAGCATGCCATTGCCGCCGGTTGCCGGGTGAAGACCTGCTTCAACGAATGCTTTCCCTGTTTCTACTTTGCACGAAATGCCTTCGCCAATATTACCTCGCGCCCTGAGCGTTATGATCGCTGAATCTTCCTGCTCACGATATTTTTGTTTAAGCGGGGCTTGCAGGTTTTTTAATTCTTCTGTATTCATGTATCAAATGTAGAGAATAATGCATGCTTATTTATGGCAAACAATAACGGCTCCGGTGCTATTGTAACTATATTTTGACGGGATGTTTTTTACACCAATTTTTTTGTGCATTAATTCGTGTTGTCGCCTTTTATTTTACGATTAACAAAACTATTGGGTTACAACACGTTCTTACTTTTTCCGCTTATAAAAACTGCCTCGAAAATTGCATGCCTGTAAGAGACCTTGTTTGTATTCCCTTCTGTTGAATAAGCACTTTGAAATTGCTACCCATTTCCAGGAGTAATTTGTTTACCGGGGAAAAAGAATCCATGGTTTTATATGAAATTTCTGTTTCTGTTTTTCTCAGGTGATGGGCGATGCCCATAGAGCGCAGAAAATAGTTCTGATTACAGAAGCCTGCATAATCCAGCCCATATTTTTTGCCCCAGGTATTTAAAGCAGAGAAATTTACGTGAGCCGTAATATCCTGCTGGCCTACATTGAGATAAGGCGTACTGCTTACACAATGCTGGTAGTAACAGGCAAGTGTACCCGTGTTCCTGCTGATTGAATAGAGGTCGCCAGCAGTATATCCATAGTCTATAGTCATTACAAAACCCCTGCGTAAATTGGCGGCGATTTTCTCAATCCATCCAAGGGCCTGCAGGTTTATTTCAGTGCGATATTCTTTTGCCAAAATTATATTTTGCTCCAAAAAATAATTTTTTAATTCGCCTGATGCTGGTTTCAATACTTCTGTAAATTCATCATTTTTGTAGTCCACAAAAACTTCCATTAATTCATCTTTCATGATCACTGCGTGTATTGAAAAATTATCTAACAATTCATTAGACAAAACGCAACCATTTATTCCGCCGGTCTCTTCAATGTCACAAATAAATTTTGCTTTTGGGTGCCGTGGCCTTTGTTCTGTTTGTTGTGATAAGCCGTTTCGTTCAATAATATAATAATTCAAATGCCGGTATAAATCTTCATTGTTTTTTAAGTAGTCTAAAATATCACAACAAAGAGCGCCGCTTCCCGCGCCATATTCAACAACTGAAAAAGGCTCCTGGTCCATTAGGTTCCACATTTCTTCAATTTGTTTTGCTATCATTTGCCCATATAAAGAACTTAGAACGGGACTTGTATAATAGTCACCCTGTTTGCCAATCCTGTTTTTTTGAGAAGTGTAATACCCCAGCCGCGGATAATACAATGCAGTCTCCATAAAATCATGAAAAGATATAGGGCCGCTCTCCCTGATTCTTTTGATAATAATTTGCGTAAGCTGCATTTGAATTTTCTTATATCCTATTTGTTGTGAATTATTTTTTTACTAATCTCTATAAATTCTATATCAAAAGCAACTCCCATGATGCTGATAGAAGATGGTGCTAAATTGCCGGCCTGAATTCATTTATTAGTGTAAATTATTACACAGTTAATTTTGGAAAGGCTCAATTCGAAAGATTGGATTATTATCAAATTTACTTTTAGGTTGCCTTATGAGTATCCGTAGCATCATTTTATAAAAAAGGCTGTCCCGAATTGAGACAGCCTTTTTTGCTCCCGGCCTACACAATTAATAATTGTGTGATTTTACAATTGCCTCTGCTTCAGTTAAATGTTTTTGCAGGGTCGGTAATATTTTTGCTGCAAAAGCTTTTATATCACTGTCTTTTGAATTATCCGCCGCTTTTTGGAACATGTCAACATCTTCCTTATGGTCATCAACCATTTTATTCATGTAAGCTTTATCAAAATCTTTTCCTTTGTTTTTCATAAGATCGTTCATCATATTTGTTTTGTCGTCGCCCACTGTTACCGGCAAAGCGATGTTCTTAGATGTGGCAAGGCTTTTTAACTCGTCATTTGCTTTAGAATGATCTTTTACCATCATACTGCCAAAATCTTTTACACTTTTATCGCTTGCATTTTTTGAGGCATATTCACCTAACTGTACTTCCATCATGCCACCGTCGGCGGCCTTAACGGCAAAGTCGGCTACATCATCATTTATTCCTACTCCCGATGTGCTGTCCTGCTGGGGCATCATGCCAGTGGTATCTCTTTGGTCGTTAGTACTGTCAGCTTGTGATACACTGTCGCTATTGGAGGAATCATTACAGGCTTGCATCATGCCAATGCATGAGAACAATAATACTACACTTAATTTTTTCATGGTTATATATTTTTTGATTAATGTTTAATTGCTTCAACACAAATAGTGAACCACAACTATGGGTACTTACCATATTTTATTTGTTTTCAAAAATTTATTTCGATAGCGTCACCTCAAAAGCATTTTATAGCAGCTATTTTTTTTGCATTTAATTGTGTAAAAACTGCATGTTTTTTGTTCAATAGCGGTATGCCTCGTATAGTCGCCATAGATGATGATATTGACCTTTTGAAAATGGTAAAATCTTTACTTCTTCGACAGGGTTTTAATGTTTCCGCTTTTTCAAAATGGGAGGCTGCCATTAATAATATTAAGAATCATATTCCACAAATAATTCTCTTAGATGTTTTTCTTGGGAATGATGATGGATTTGACGTATGTAAAAAATTAAAGTCTGATTCTTTCACCAGGCATATTCCTATTTTAATTTGTTCGGGTTTTTCCAAAGTAGCGGAAACTGCAATTTTTGAATTTGGCGCTAATGATTTTATCCTGAAACCTTTTAAGGGTATTGAACTGTT
>JBDTMP010000399.1:0-5026 GCA_039934215.1 Ginsengibacter sp. | reverse complement strand
GCTCTGCCCGTCCATGAATAATATGCAAAGAAAAATGTTGCAAAACCGATAACTTTTTTGTGCTCAGCTTCAGCAACAAGGCATTCAAAAAAATTTTCATCCTCTATTAATTCATCTACAGTGATCAACACTTTTTCCGGAGTTTTTTGAAAATGCGAAAATTCTTTAAACAAAGAAAATATTGCGGGGAAATCATTTGTATTAGCTTTCCTGATTGTTATGCCCATTGATACCTGTTCTTATTTTGAAATGATTTTTTAAATAATTACTACAGACCACGATCTATTTTTCTAAAGTGAAAATGCCATCACATAATCCCCTTGTTTTGTTCCGATCTTTCCATGGCCACCTGCAGCTATCACCAAATATTGTTTGCCATTTATTTGATAGGTCATCGGCGTGGCCTGCCCGCCTGCAGGAAGCAAATATTCCCAAAGCATTTCACCGGTTTGTGTATTAAATGCCCTTAAGTGATTATCTAATGTAGCCGCAACAAATATTAAATTTCCTTCCGTAGCGATCGCACCACCTAAATTAATTGAGCCCCATTTTTCCGCACCGGGATATTTTTTTGGATCGAGCGAATAACCAAGAGGCACTTCCCATTTCTTTGATCCGTCTTTAAGGTCAACCGCAATCAATGTGCCCCATGGAGGCTTTGTCTGCATTATAAACCTGCCGCTATCTACTTTAAAAAGATAATCTCTTTTCATTATATAAGGAGTTCCTTTTTGTCTTCCTGTTTCTATACGCATCAACTCTTTTTGCTCCTTTTCAATCTCATCAATTTTTTCTCTTGGCAACATTCTTATTATTGCAGCCAGCCTGTTGATATTTGTTATAAGCAAACCCTGCTTCGCATCAAAGCACATTCCGCCCCAATGAATGCCTCCAACATTGCCCGGTGTCATAATAGAACCGCTATAACTTGGTGGTGTAAAAATTCCCTTATTGACATATTTCGAAATTCTTGCCTGCGCTTCTTCTTTATCTTTTTGCGTTAAGCCCCATGCATCATCTACGGTTACGCTTTGCAAACCTAACGGTGCCGGCAACACGGGTATAGGTTGCGTAGGAGAAGCTTCTTCTCCCGCAATATCCGATGATGGCACCGGCCTCTCTTCTACGGGGAATAATGATTCTCCCGTTTCCCTGTTCAAAATAAATAAGTGTCCCATCTTTGTGCCTACCGCAACAGCCGGAATTTTCTTTCCATTCCTGTTTACATTTATCAGCATGGGTTGCGCAGCGATATCATAATCCCACAGGTCATGATGAACCACCTGGTAATACCAAACCATTTTCCCCGTGGAAGCGCGAAGAGCAACGATTGAATTTCCATATAAATTTTGTCCGAGTCTTTCTCCACCGTAATAATCAGGGCTGGGGCACGAAGTAGGAATAAAAACAAGATCACGTTGCGCATCGGCAGAGATAACAGACCATGCATTTGCTGCACCGGTTTTATGAGCTTTTGGCCCGTTCCATGTTTTCCATGCTTTATCAGTTGAATCCTGCGGAATAGGATCCCAGCTCCAGCGAAGTTTGCCGGAAATTGCATCATATGCTCTCACCACTCCCTGTGGATAATCATAACGCTGGTTGTCTCCCAATGAAGAACCAATTACCACGAGATTCCCAATAATTGCAGGTGGTGATGTCACGCTTATATCATTTCCAAGTCCTGCTTTCAAATCAACGATACCATCTTTACCAAATGACGAAATTGTTTTGCCCGTGCCTGCATCTATTGCAATCAATCTTCCATCAATTGTTCCGATAAAAATTCTTCTTTGCGCAGCGGTATTTATTTTATCCCCTGGTGCAGGCCATGAAGAAACTCCCCGGGAAGTGATTTCAGAATAGTCATTTTTTAAATTAACCTTCGGATCAAAGACCCATTTTTTTGATCCGGTTGTTGCATCCACGGCCATAACTCTGTCTGAAGGTGTGCTGAAGTAAAGTGTGCTTCCTATCATAATGGGGGTCGCCTCGAACGCAGCTTTTTCTATTGCACTTGTACCCTCATAAGTTTTTAACTCACCCGTCCGGTATGTCCACGCAACTTTAAGTTTCCCTACGTTATTGCTATTAATCTGTTGAAGATTTGAGTAGCGGCTACCGCCCGCATCACGGCCATAGGCAGGCCATTCATTATTTGAAACTCCTGCTCCTGAACGGCTACCCTTTTGGCTAAAACCAATAAGCGGGAAAAATACAATTATCAATATCAGTTTTCTCATAAAAAATAAAAAGATTTTTTTCGTTTGAATTATTAATCTAACAGCAAATAGTAGCCGAAATTATTACATTTAGCTTGATCGGGCTTCATACAAATACCCGGGAAGAAAAAAAATGCAATTCATTTTATAACAGGCCGGCTAATCTTGTGGCAGCGGCTCTCACCTGCACAAGGTCTTTATCTATATCGGATTCTGTAAGAAAATAAAACGGTGTAAATGTTGCCCGTGTGATCCTGTTAAGCCCCCTGAAAGGCTGCCCTGCCTTCCATGTAGCGTTAGCGAATCTTGCGAAAATATTTTTCTCATCGGCGCTCATGGAATTATCAGCAACAGATTTTATGATAACGGAAGGCAGACGGCCGGTTGTTGTTACCAAATAATTTACCCCGCACTCAAGCGCATAAAATCCTGCAATAGAAGTAGCTACTTTCATTTCTTTAGCGCCCTTTTTAATCAATGCAGTGTCGTCGCCCGGTGCAGAAAACGGGGGAGCCGGCTGATGCAGGTTTACATAATAAGAAGAGTCGAGAAAAGAAGCCATTGCTACCGCGTAGGCAGAATCCTGCAACAGGCGCCGCATCGCATCCATTTGGCTTGCAAGAGATGTATCGCCGATGGATGCAAGAGAAGACAGCAACTTCACAGCCGCATTTTTTATTTGCACATAATCTTTATCTACTTCATCAGCGCTTAAAGAACTTGCAGAAATAAAATTGGGTTTTGTGATCCGGCTCAATCCCCTGAATGGCTGGCTGGCTTTCCATGTGGCATTGGCAAAACGATTCAACAATAAGATCATATTCGAATCTGCGGTGCCGTTAGTAATTTTTTCCAGGATGGTCACCGGCGTTGCATTGGATTGTACAGAAAGCAGGCCTACACCACATTCAAGCGCATAGAACCCTGCAAGGTTTGTCGCTATTTTTTCGTCAAGTTTACTTTTCATAACAACCGACGTATCATCTGCCGGAGTTAAAAAAGGAAGTGGCTTTTCACCTATACCGGCATAATAAGAAGAATCTAATGTTGCGGCCATTGATTGCGCAAAAGCGGAATCTCTTAATAGAGAATCAATAATTGCCAACCCGCGATCTCGCTGGCCAATATCTGAATTTTGATCAGTACCTGAACCGGTTTTTGATTCGCAACTATAGAAAGCTGTTACGAACCAGGAGAAAAGCAATGATAAAATCAGTGGCCTGATTAATTTAATAATTCCCATAAAACGGTGATTAAAGGGGTTAATGTAAAAAATCAATTGTCTAAAAATCCCCGGCAAATATAAAATTATATTGTTGGGTCAGACCTTTAGTACATTTTTCCGATGTTCCAATAAGTGACCCTTCGCAGTAATCCAAAACTTACATGGATTTTATGATGACTGGGTTAGCAGAATACTTGCCACGGCTTTTAAGCCGTGGAATATAAAAGAGAGTGAAGGGCTTTAGCCAAAAAAGGATTTAAAGCTTGCTAATTTATTCTCCGGATTCTGTCTCAATAAATTTGGCTAAAGCCAATACCAATCGCTAAAAAGCCCCACGGCTTAAAAGCCGTGGCAACCGGATTTCTTGCTTACTTAAGGCTTGCGTAAACCATAGCCTCAAATTTCGCTGACAGGTCACCATGACTGTTAGGTGTTTGCTGTGTCATGATAAGACATATCAAATGGGCTTTTGGATCGGCCCAATAGGTAGTTCCCCAAAAACCTCCCCATGCGAAAGAGCCTTTATTTCTTGGGCCTCTTGCAGCACCCTTATCAGAAACAATTTCAAAGCTCAGGCCGAAATCATTAACGCCGTTGAATTTAAAATCAAGTTGATTGCTTATCATCATTTCTACGGTTCGCGGGGATAATATTTGATGGCCATTATAGCTGCCACCATTTAATAGCATCTGTAAAAATGCGGCGTAGTCAAAAGCAGTTGACGTGAGGTCGGCACCACCGGATAAATATTGTTTTTTTACAAGAGGATAAGCCGGGTCCACCACCAGTTTTTCTTTATCCCACTTAATAATATGATGCAATGAATCCTCTGTATAAACTCCCGCAAGGCGATTTTCCTTACCTCCCGGAACATTGAAATAAGTGTCTTTCATTCCCATGGGCTCAAAAAGATTTTTGGCAAGAAAATTATTAAGGCTCGTGCCGCTTATTACTTCAATTATACAACCCAGCAAATCAAAGTTCAAACCATAAGTCCATTTTTCGCCGGGCTGATGCGCCAGTGGCAACTTTGCTAAGATCCTCATAGCATCAAGAAGTGATTGATCTTTTTTGGCCATATTGAATCCCGCTGCTATTCCCGCTTTTGCATAAATGGCCCGCATATTTTCGCTGCCGATACCTGCATAATCAATACCTGATGTATGTGTAAGCAGGTCGCGAATGGTGATATCTCTTTTAGCAGGAACTGTTGAGTAAGTTGAATCTCCGGTATTGAATTTGTCTAACACCACAGGGTTTTTAAATTCAGGAATAAAATCAGCAACACGCTCATCAAGTAAAAGTTTCCCCTGCTCATACAGAATCATAATGCCTGCAGCCGTTATTGCTTTTGTTTGCGAAGCAATACGGAACAGTTCATCTTTCGGCATCGGTATTTTTGCTTCAGCATTTGCAAAACCATAGCCTTTATATTGAACTACCTGGTTATCTTTTACTATAATTGTTACCACACCTTTAACCCAGTCCTTTTTTATATAGTCATTTATTAAACCATCAATCCTCGCGAGTCTTTCATAATTGACGGAATTATTTTTACCATCCAGGCTCAACACCTGTG
>JBDTMP010000398.1:0-2440 GCA_039934215.1 Ginsengibacter sp. | reverse complement strand
CTTACTGATCTGCGGAATGAAAGGTTGACATCGGTAAATAAAAACAAGCCGTTCAAAATTTCAAAATTATGCCCCAGCCCCAGGCCATTGTTCAGGTAAATATTATTTCGTTTCAGCATATTGATCCATGCATCGCCCTGGAAAATATATTGAAACTGTCGCTCAACCGTTATGTTATAATAACTACGTTTAAATGGATTGTATAATTTAGAAAACCTGACGCTGCCATTTACATCATGATTTCGGATGCCATAGCTAACATTGTTCCATAAGGAAATATTTTTTCTTGACGGGTATGTTTTGTTATACATGAAAGAGAGGGATATACGGCTGCCGCCAAATTGCAGGGGCTGGTAAAAAGCGGGTATAGGCTGAATATACCATCTTCTTTCTTTCACATGATCGTTGAACGTTTGTCCAAACAAAAGCACATTTTTCCAGGTAATCTTATTGATCACCATGTCCATAGAATCCAGGTAGATTTTTGTATGGCTCGCTGTGTAAATACTATCCTTATAGCGGATAAAACGGATCTCTTTTGCTGTGAGTGGCGTGGTGCGGATGGCTTGCCAGAAGGTACTATCCCTTTCATACGCCGCCTGTGCGGTAGCGCTTACCTCCACACCGAAATATTTTTTATCAAAAGTTTTATTCAATACATAATCTTTATAGGAAGTTGTTGTGTGGCCCGATACTTCTTTTTACCTGCCTTTGAAGAATAAGTGAACTCCTGTCGTGTGATCATCCATGCATGATCATTTATAAAATCATAATACTGTTCCACTTCAAAAAAATCATATTCAGGCAAATGATATTTGGGGAAACTCAATTTTGTATGTAGCATAACCCACGAACTATCAGCAATAGTAATTTCTCCTTCGACAGTCGCGTTGCTTAGCTGCCGGGGCCTTACGCTTATCACATACCACTTTTTACCGCCTTCATTTTTTATGGCCAGTGTTTTGAATTTATACGCCAGCAACCCGCTATAGCTGATGGGTGAAAGAATCGGAACATCCGAAACCGCCGGGACCTTTACGAGATTATTGTAGAAGTTAAAATCACCTTCTGTAGTGGATAAATAAAATAATCCATCCGCTTTTCTGCCTTTGGTTACGCCCGTACGTTCTTCTTTTGTACGCTGAGGCGATCCATAATCATAGTTAAGGGCCACCTCTGCCATGGCCATGCGTTTAAGATCGGGATTAGAAGTATCTGCGGGCTCTTTCGTTTTGGATTTCTTTTTCTTCAGCGTGGAAGAATCCTCCTGTACCGCTTTTATATAAATTTTGCATGAATAAGAACCGGAAGCGGCGGTAGTTTTTTCTTTGTTGCGGATTACATTTCGAATGATCTCTTCGGCCCTGTCTTTTCCTTTTATTATCACTTCAGCCAGGCCCTGTGAATTTTCATTTTCAAGAATAATATTTTTTTGGACATCGTACCTACCGACAATAACGGTAACTAACTGTGACCGGTAGCCGATCATACTTATCACGAGATCATACTTTCCCTCATCCAGCTCCAGTAGATAGCTGCCAGCTTCATTGGTAAGGGCGCCGGTTTTTATTTCCTTTACTTCCACGCTTGCGAAAGCCAGTGGCTCCAGTCTCGTGTTTAATATTTTCCCAAATACTTTATGGGATTGCGCAGCCACGGAAGAAGATAAAATGAGTAAAATGAAAAGCGTATAGTTCCTGCCCATGTAAATAGATAAATGCAGTTTGAAGCCAGGTGGTTGCCCGAGGTTTTTATTGATACGAAAATAGATTTACCTTCTTTCTTTTTCTTGTGTAAATAATTAATGTATTGTGAATGTTTTGGGAGATTGGTGGAGAAATCAAATGGATCATTCTCTGACTTCTATTTTTTCCCTAAGCCTTTTTTTGATTTAAGAAACGGTTGATTCATAACTTAGCCTTGAAGGCTCAATGATTTCATTTTGGCGTAAATATAATTTTTCGATTGAAGGTTTTTAATTATTTTAATACTCTTCTAAATATTTATTTATGAGCAATTTTATGATCGACCGCCGAACATTGTTGAAAGGTGCAGGCGCTTCTCTTGCCCTTGCCGCATTAAATGCCTCAGGCATGAACGTGTTTAATTTTGACAAAAAACTTCGTGTAGGTTTAATAGGTACAGGATGGTATGGAAAGAGCGATCTCTTCCGCCTGATGCAGGTAGCGCCGATAGATGTAATAGCTCTTTGTGATGTAGATAAAAATAAACTCGAAGAGGCAGCAACAATGGTAATGCAAAGAAGTAAAGCCGGTAAGCCCCGCCTTTACGGCGATTACAGGAAAATGCTTGCTGAAAGTGGATTGGATATTGTGTTGATCGGAACACCGGATCACTGGCATGCTTTGCAAACTATAGAAGCACTGAGGACAGGGGCAAATGTATATGTGCAAAAGCCGATAAGCGTGGATGTTATTGA
>JBDTMP010000397.1:0-3961 GCA_039934215.1 Ginsengibacter sp. | reverse complement strand
TTTTTTAAAACTTGTAGCTGTATCCAATTCTTATAACCTGCGTTTCATAATAATCGCTACTGGTATATCGAAAGTCTTTCCCCTGGATTTCTTTATTAATTACCATAGTATTTAAAAGATCGGTAGCGTTGAAAAATAATTCTCCGTTTCCATCCTGTATCGTTTTTTTGACGCCCACGTCCAATGTGAATCTCGATCCTATTGTGCCTTGTGGAATTATATCTTTTGCGAGGTATATCGCGGTGATTTGCGCATCAACTTTTTTGGGCAAACGAATAGTATTATTCAGTTTCACATTTCCTGAAAATATTTTTTGCTTGCCAGCGGTAAATGTATTTGGAACAGGGTATTTATTTTGTACGCTAAATGCATCTATCTGGTTGCGATATGCATTTAAGTTCAAATTAAATGAATAATTTTTGGATACTTCCTGTGAGAACACCATTTCAATTCCGGTATTGTAGCTACGGCCTGCGTTTTGAAATATTGCATAAATCAAATTACTTCCTGCGACAGTGCTGGCAATGCGGGTAATGGTGCCATTTGCAAACCGGTGATACAGGGCGCTAAATAAATATCCCTTGCTCAAATTTGTTTTATATCCTAATTCCAACAAGTTGGTAAACTGTGGCCGTAGCGCCGGGTTTCCTACCTTTATAATTTCTGCATCATCGTATTTTGGAAAGATGCGGATATCAACTTCATTCGGCCTGTCAACCCTTCGATTATAAAAAAATGATATTTTATTTTGGTCATTTATTTTATAAGCCAGCCTTATATTAGGAAATGGTTGGGTATAATTATAACCATCACTTTTGTAAGTATTGTGATTTGGGTTTACATCATATTGCAGGTTCACATATTCTACTCTTAAGCCAATCTCGGCTTCATACTTTTCATTTTCAAAAACATAATTACCATACAGAGCAGGTATCGTTTCTTTATAAGTCGCCTTTCCACCTGCGCTGCTATCAATAGGAGAATTTAATCCCGGAAAAAATTGCATATTAGTGGGTATCCACCTTCTGCGAAATTTAAAGCCACCTTCTATGCGTCCATATTTTAAGGGACGTACATAGTCTATATTAAAATCAGCAACGTTTTCATCAGAAATAAGCTTGAATGCATCTTTGCCAGTATAGGCAGGTAAAATATTTGTAAAAAAATATTGCTCATCTTCCCTATGAAAAGTATAATTGAAACCGACATTTAATAAATGACCCGGTTGCTTAAATTTATGATGGTAGGCTGATGTTGCCATAACGGTTGTCTTAATCTCATCTTCGAGGAATTGCCAGAGCCTGTACCGTTCTTTAAAATCATAATTAAAAAATGGTTCATCCCCACGGTCAATAATTTTCTCACTGCCATATAAGCCGGAAATAGTAAGCGAATTGTATTGATTGATATTATAATCAATTCCGGCCTTTGTAGTCAAAAATCCCGTGTTCCTATTTCTCTTAGTCTGCTGATTGATGATCACTCCATTATCATAGATGCGCTTTACAAATTCATTTTTATTTAGCGTTTGTGTATATAAGTAATCTCCCTGGAAAAAAGCGTTTATTTTATTCTTCTTGTAATTAACCGATAGCGAAGGATTTATTTTAGGTGTAAACTGGTACTGTGGCCTTATAGTAGGAAAATTTTCTTTTTTTACCCACAAAGCGCCTGCTCCGGCTGCCAATCCAATCTTGCCATTAAACCCCTCCTGTTTATTTTTTTTATAAATGATATTAATAATGCCTGCATTTCCGTTTGCGTCATATTTGGCTGAAGGATTATTTATAATTTCAATTTTGTCAATGGCAGATGCAGGTAAATTATCTAAACCTGTTTGATTACCAAAGCCGGTTAAGGCAGTTTGTTTGCCATCAATTAAAACTGTTACGCGATCGTTGCCACGCAGATGAACTTTACCATCCTGAACTGTAACACCCGGCAGGCCTTGCATGGCCTGTAACACTGAGCCTCCGGTCTGGCTGATATTGTCTTTGAGGGAAAATGTTTTTTTATCCATTTTTGAATTCACTTCATCCTGCGTGGCCATTACAATTACTTCATTTAATGTTTCCACATTTTCTTCAAGCTCAATAGTTGTTACATCCAGGAAATCAGTGAGAGCTCCCACAAACAGAGGCAGGGTTTTGGTATTATATCCCACGAAAGAAATTTGAAGTAAATAATTTCCGGGTTTAATATTAGAAAGAGAAAACCTGCCTTCTTCATTTGTAATAGCTCCTGTTACAAATGCCGAGTCTTCGGTTTTAATTAAAACATTTACATAAGGCAAAAACTTTCTTTCGTTTTTAGCTTTTACTATTCCGGATACTGTAATATCTTGATTTTGAGAAAAAGATATTAAACCAGGTAAAATAAAAATCAATAAAAATAAAATAAACTTTAAACGCATCTTCGGCTGTTTAAATAATTAAAATTATAGGATTGTGTATTGTAAAAAATCAATTTGAATTTTAGCGCTAATTATAATTTCTAAATCTGCGCTCGTATAATTCTTCTTTGGTAAATAAAAATACAATTTCGTTTTTGACTGAATACATATCAATACGTTAAATGCAGACAAACTTCAAAAAGCTAAAAAGGCACAACTTCCATTGTACCTTTTTATTTGAAAAAAGAAATTTTATTGCGGTAACAACACCTTGTTGATTACATAATACACGCCATTCACAGCATGATTATCTAAAGAAGTTGCCGTAGCTGGTGCTCCGGTATATGGCGCTCCACCCGGAGGAAATGTACCGAGCCCTGCGAATTTAAGATCTGTTACAAAAGGCCCTGTAAAAGTTGCATCTACCTTAATTCCAGGATGCGGGGCAAATGAACTATTTACGAGTGTCTGCACAAAAAAAGGTGTTGCAGATGCTGGTGGAAAATTTACAGAAAAGACCCTGATGTTTGGCTCAAAAGCACCCGATGAAGGATTAGGGCTTGCCAAAAAATGATAAGCAATGATTCCTCTTACAAGAGCGGTTGTAACATTGTTAGTGCTTAAAAACACAGGTCCCGCAGCAACAGCCATGCTAGCCTGTGCATCAGCAATTGCATCATTACCTCCGGTTAGCGCATACACCTGGCCATACACCAATCCATAAATAAGATTTTGAAACGCAGTATCAGCTGGAGCAAGTATCGTCATGTTGGTAACAGGATAATTTAAAAGTGAATCAAACCTGCTTAATCCAGTCTGTCCGCTGTCAGCTCTCGCAATAGCCGCTTTAAAATAGGTAAGGTTAGGGTTACTATATAACGCATCTCTTAATACCTGGCTGGGAGGCGCCACAATTCCGGCGACAACATGAATTACTCCATTCTTAAATTTTATATCCGGCGTAACAACAGGAATATTATTATCCCAAAATCCGGTTGCCCTTTTTGAAGGAAACGTACTGAGCTTAAGAGGTATCGGCGTGCCTGGCAAAAATCCTATCGTAATAGATGTTGGTAATTGAACATTCGGAAAAGTTTGTGGAGCATTTGCAGAAGTTAATTGCTCGCCTGGAATGATTGCATAATTAACTATTGCCCCAACAGTATTAATCGGCAACGCCGCAATTACCGCCGCCGAAGGAATACCCGATGCTATAAATGCATTATCATCCGGAAGAAAAACCGTAAAGATTTTACTTGAATCACCAAGACCAGCCATTGCTCCCACACGGGTTGCTGCTGCCTTGAAAATGCTGTAGTTGGGATCAGAATTTATTACATCCCCAATAGTGGAGGTACTATTATTGGCGGGCTGATAAGGAATAGGCGTAGGATCCGGAAGATCTTTATTGCAGGAAGCAAGTATAAATATGAAAGCCGCCAGTATAGGTAATCTTACTACTTTTCTATTTTGATAAATATGTATGTTCATATAATTTCTTTAAAAACTGATTTAAAATTTTGGTTAAAATATATTGTAACCAATGCTTACATAATAAATTCCACCAAT
>JBDTMP010000396.1:0-8676 GCA_039934215.1 Ginsengibacter sp. | reverse complement strand
TACAGCAGCCGCAATAAAAATTCCTTTTTTCATTTGTAGAAAATTTTTTTGTGACTGCTTTCGAAAACTAAAAGAAAGAAAAATAAATGCCGCCCGGCTTTTAAATTCCATGCCTTTCACCCGAAAGCTTTGAATGATTTTTAATGCAACAGGCAGGTCTTCTGGCTTTGCACATTCTTAAAAGCCTTCCCGTTATTAAAACAGTGGCGAAGAATTTAAGAATTTCCCAAAAAGTCCGCCGCGGCGGATTTCGGGTGTGCTTTACAGCTACGGGGATAGCGCCGGATTCACACCGGCTTCCCTTTTAATTCCGGTTTTGAAACCGGTAACCAATTACGCCGCAAATGTAGGGGCAATAATTTTGAAATTCAAAAACTGATTTAGCGATGCCGGGGTTACCAACTTTTTTTCCAGGAAAAATAAAATTACTTATTATTAAAATTAACCGAGATTCCTGCATAATAATTTCTACCGGGAGCAAGATTGTAGTAGCGCCCTGCCGCAGCATTAATATCATTGCCAAGGCTATATTTTACATTAAAAATATTTTCAGCACCTGTAAATAATTCCCAGTTCATTTTTTTTGTTATCGTGGTTTTATACCCGAGTCTTATGCCTAACAAACTATAGTCGGATGCATATACTGAGTTAGCATCATTTAATGCAATAGGGCCGCTATAAAAAAAATTTGTATTTGCATATAACCCAATTTTTGTACTGATATCAAATCCTGCTGTTACAGTTTGCGAAGCAACTCCCGGTAATTTCTTACCGGAATAATCGTTGGCTAATTGTTTAAAAACATCATAATGAAAATTGTTCCAGGTATCACTTGCATGTATCACCGCATGATTAAAAAATTGCAGCTCTGTATTAATTAATTCGTAGGAAAGAAATGTTTCAAGGCCATTTTCTTTTGCTGATCCTGCGTTATCAAAATAATCTGCGCCATTAGTATTTTGCCTTTGTACAATTGCATTTTTCAATTTGTAAAAAAATGCATTGATGTCAAAATATAAATTATTTTTTAGCAGGCTTCCTCTTGCTCCAAATTCATAATCAATACCACTTTCCGCTTGTAGTTGTGTATTAAAAATATTTGTGGAAGGAAGAATTTCCGCAGTGGTGGGTGTAGAGAATCCTCTTGCGATGCTACCATAAACAGAGACGGATTTAGTTATCTCTTTTAGCAATGCAAAGCGGGGTGTAAGTTCATAATTAAAATTTCTTTTATCACTGACCGGCGGCACCGTAGATAATCTCCTGAAATTAAGGCCGGATTTGTTGATACTTGCTCCCGCCGTTACTGTCCAGCCATGAGGTAACACAGCGTTCGCCTGTATGAAAACGAATCCCTGGTTGTTATAAATTTCATCATCAGTTTGTAGTGAATCAGTTTCGCCGTTTTTATTATTATATATTCTTTGGGTATTAAAGCTTTGCTGAAATTCGGCTCCGGCATGTAGCGTAAATAATGTGGTTTGTATTTTTTTATTAAATTCAAAAATGGTTCTTCCTCCAAAATGGGGCTCGCTTGTTCTCCCATAATTACGAAAAGATGGATTTCTTGTTTGTGTATAGGCGCCATAAATTGATGTGGTATTTTTCCAGTTTTCATTGAACGTATGTTTTAAACTGAAGCCAGATAAAAATGTTTTTTGATAGAATGCGGCTTTAGCTTGTTCAGCATCGGGAAATCCTCCGGCAGCAGGCCGTGAAGCTTTTCCATTCAAATCAAATTCCTTTTTAGTGAGTGCTCCCGGTGTTTGATAATAGAGATCGGCGTATAAAAAATGAGCAGATAGCTCAGAGTTCTCATTGATTTTTGAAACGGCATCCCATGTAACTACATCGCGGCGTAATGCGGTGTGGTCGCGGTAGCCATCGCTCTCCTGGTGCGTGAAATTAATAGTGCTATGCGCATCTTCCGTTCCCAATCGCACGCTGGTGTTTAAGTTGCTTAAGTTATAACTGCCTCCGATATAACTGACAGAAACACCGGGATGAAACTGATTCGCATCATTTCTAATTAATAATACACCCCCCGTACCGGCGCCGTAAATACTTCCGGCAGGGCCTTTAATAATTTCTACAGATTGAATATTATAAAACCCAAGCTGGTTAAGATAACTGTTCCCCCCGGGGTCAGTATAAGGAATTCCGTCATAGTACACTTTTACATTTCTAACGCCAAAGGGTGAACGAAGGGAACTTCCGCGGATGCTTAACCGGTAACTACCAGGTGAACGCTCTTCCATTCTTACGCCAGGGTTGTTATTCATAGCAGATACAATACTTGTATTATTATAACGGTTGAGGTCTGTTTTATTTACAAGGCTTATAGCAGCCGGAACGTCAATAAGCTTCCTGTTATTTTCATAAGCTTTTACTATCACTTCCTGTAATGCAAGTGTGTCAGGCGATTCCTGCTGGGCCCGGGAAATGAGATAGAGAAGCAAAAACACGGCGGTAATAAAAATGAATTTCATTTATAGAAGTAATTAATAAAATTCAAAGTTAGCGGCAAATGGTTCTATTATTAAAAAAAATACAAAGCAGTGAGTAATAAATTTCTATCTTTCTCTTATGAAGCCCGCCAAGCAACTTACGCTTTTTGACACTACAATTATTATGGTAAGTTTTGTAATAGGGATGGGAATTTTCCGGACGCCTGTTAATGTCGCTAATGCTGTAAGCAGCCCGGCAATTTTTTTTGGAGCATGGATAGCAGGTGGCTTAATAGCATTGTGCGGTGCCCTCACTTATGCTGAAATTGGAAGCCGCATGCCCGTTACCGGCGGTTATTACAAAGTGTTTTCATATGCATACCACCCATCTATAGCTTTTGCAGTAAACTGTATCATTTTGGTTTCAAATGCCGCGTCACTGGCCGCGGTTGCCCTGGTTGGCGGCGAATACATAACAGGTATTCTTATTCCATTGTCAAATAATCTAAACTGGAGAAAAGTTCCTTCGAATGTCTCTTATCTTCAGACCGTACAAATTGGGATAGCCGTTTCTGCAATAGTAATTTTTTATTCAGTTAATTTATTAGGGCTGAAAATGAGTGCCCGTACACAAAATGTACTTACGATCATTAAAATTACAATGGTGATCCTGCTGATAAGCCCGTTATTTTTTGCTAACAGTGCATCTTTGCCGGCGGCCATGACAACATCACACGTTTCCAACCCGCTTTTTACAGAATATTTGAAAGCATTTGGAATCGGGCTGGTGGCGGTAAGTTTTAGTTATGGAGGATACCAGCAAACTATAAACTTTGGAGAGGAAGTTCGTAATGCAAAAAAGACAGTGCCTCGTGCGATCTTCATGGGAATCATTATCATCATCATTTTATACCTGCTTATCAATTATGCTTATGTAAAAGTTATTGGTTTTGATGAATTGAAGACTGCAAAAAATATCGCGGCTATTATGGCATCAAGAGTTTTCGGTGTAAATGCAGAACGAATTTTATCGGTGCTTCTTTTTTTAAGCGTTATGGGGTATGTAAATGTTTTGCTTATGAGCAATCCCAGGGTAATGGCTGCCATGAGCGAAGATAAAATACTACCGCCCGCATTCGGAAGAAGACATATAAGAACCGAAGTCCTTACAGTTTCCCTGAATGTTTTTGCTGCAATGTGTGTGCTAATTGTTTTTTGGGCAAAACAATTTGATACGATTTTAAGCTTCACCATTTTTCTTGACTGCTTCGGAATGGTTTTTTCCGCGGGAAGTATTTTTATCATTCGCAAACGCACTGCGCATTTAAACGGTACGGGAATTTATAGCATGAAGCTTTATCCATTGCTTCCTATAATTTTTATCGCGGCGTACACATTTGTTGGCATCAGCATTTTTATTACCAATACAACAATATCATTAATAGCGCTTGCTGTACTTGCCGGATTTATAATACTTTATTTTCTTGTCGCTTCAATTAACAAGAAAAAAGAAAAAGAGAATTTAAAAATTTAATAAAACAGATGGACGCAAAAACTCTTTCATATATTTTAAACGAATTAGGGGAAGACAGGGAAAATTATTTCAATGCGGTTGCGCCCCCGTTAATTCAGACCAGCAATTTCGCTTTTAAAAAAGTTGATGAGATGCGAAAAGCTTTTGAAAATGAATATTCAACTTTTCTTTATAGCCGCGGTTTAAATCCAACTGTATCAATTTTATCAAAAAAATTAGCCGCACTTGATGGCGCAGAAGATTGCCTCGTTTTTAATAGCGGCGCCGCGGCCATTTTTGTGTCAGTTCTTGCTAATGTAAAATCAGGGGATCATATTATATCAGTAAATAAACCATACACATGGGCACAAAAAATGTTCAATGAAATATTGCCACGGTTTAATGTTACGACAAGCTATGTAGATGGAAGAGAAGTTGAAAATTTTGCAAACGCTATTCAACGGGAAACAGCTTTAATTTATTTGGAGACGCCTAACAGCTGGGATTTTGCTATCCAGGATTTATCTGCTATTTCAAAACTTGCAAAAGAAAAAAACCTTGTTACTATTTGTGATAATAGTTATTGCACGCCTGTTTATCAAAGACCTGTAGAATATGGAATCGACCTGGTGTTGCAAAGCGCCACAAAATATATTGGCGGACATAGTGATGTTGTTGCAGGCGTATTGTGTGGAAGCAAAAAAATGATTGAAAGAATTTTCAACAGCGAGTTTATGACCATTGGCAGTGGCATTCAGCCGTTTAACGCCTGGCTGCTTTTAAGAGGATTGCGCACATTGCCATCACGGCTTGAAAGGATTTCTTCAACCACCCTAACCGTTATCAATTATTTAAAGAATCATGAAAAAGTAGAGAAGATAATATTCCCTTTTGATAAAGATTTTCCCCAATACTTTTTGGCAAAGAGACAAATGGAAGGTGCCTGCGGATTATTTTCATTTATAATAAAAGCAAATACCATTTTTCAAATAGAGAAGTTTTGCGAAAGCCTCCGGCATATTCTAATGGCTGTAAGCTGGGGTGGCCATGAGTCGTTGATCATTCCGGGATGTGCTTCAATAAAACCCGAAGAGTTTAATGCAGGCAATCAAGACCACCGGATGTTAAGAATGTATGTAGGACTTGAGGACGCTGATTATTTAATAGATGATTTGACGCAGGCTTTCCAGAATTTATAGACGATGAAATTTTACAAATTACCGCTATGCTTTATTCATAGATTAACCTTTAAAAACATCATGATTTCATTATTTTTGCCAAATGTCCAAAAAATCTAAGCTTTTTATACCACTTTGCTTTATAGCTTTTTTATGTAACGCCCAGGAAAAATGGAGTCTTCAAAAGTGCGTACAATATGCACTTGACAGCAATATTTCTATTAAGCAACAAAGTATACAAGCCGATCTTTCCGCCATTACTTACAAACAAAGCAAATTATCAAAAATACCAAGCGCTAATTTCAGTAATAATGAGGGCTACAGGTTTGGTAAATCACAAAATCCTTCCACAGGAATATTGGAGAGCCAGAATTTCTTCCAGGTGGGCCTGCAGCTCCAGTCCAGTGTTGATATCTTCAACTGGTATTCAAAGAAAAATACGATCCTTGCTAATGAATGGTCATTGCAGGCGGCGAAGGCTGCGACTGATAAACTCAAAAATGATATTGCCCTTACTGTCGCAAATTCCTATCTGCAGGTGTTACTTGCCCGTGAGCAACAGGAAATAGCAGACGTACAAATAAAGCAATCGACGGCACAACTGGATATTGTAACTAAACAGGTAAAAGCAGGAGCCTTACCGGAACTGAGTGCGGTTGAGCTTGAAGCACAGCTTGCGAATGACAGCGCTAATTATATTTCTTCGAGAGGTAGTGTTGACCAGGCGAAATATGTTCTGAAAGCTTATATGAATCTTGATGCAGCTGCGCCTTTCGAAATAGAAGAACCTCCGGCCGATAAAATACCGCTGGAGCCAATAGCAGATCTTCAGCCGGAAAACGTTTATGCCCTTGCATTAGCAAACCTGCCGCAGCAACGTGTAAATGAATTTAATTTAAAAGCTGCTCAAAACAATTCTTTAGCCGCAAAAGGGGCGTTGTATCCTACCATATCGGCTTACGGAAGCCTCGGTACTAATTATGGTTATTTTCGTTCCCCGGTTTATGCTCAAATTCAAAGCGGCTTGGCCCCGAGTGGCCTTGTGGTAAGTGATGGCATGGGCGGCTTTATTGATGTTCAACGGCCACTTTTTACAAATGGCGGCAAAACCGGTTACATTACTTCCGATCCACTGGGAACGCAGTTTAGTAACAACTTCGGGCAAGCTATTGGAATCAATTTATCAGTGCCCCTATTCAATGGCTGGCAGGCTAAGGCAAACTATGAAAAGTCAAAGCTTAATATAAGAACTCTTGAATATCAAAAAGAGCTCGATAACCAGACTTTAAAACAGGATATTTACCAGGCATATAATTCAGCAGTTGTAGCTCTTGAAAAATTCAATTCATCGGCCAAATCAATTGATGCGGCACAAAGGACATACGATTTTGCTTTAAAAAGATTTAATATTGGGATGCTGAGTACCTTTGAATTGGTAACAGACCAAAACAATTTATTCAGGGCAAAGCTTCAATATGTTCTTAACCAGTTCGACTATGTTTTTAAAATGAAGGTGCTGGAATTTTATAAAGGGCAGGGAATAAAATTATAGCCCTCCTTTTAATGCTCCTTAGAGGAAACTTCTGGAAGTGAAAACATTAGCAACTTATCAGTAAGGTATTTTGAACATGAATAAGAAAAATATTTTTTAAACAATTAAAAACTGCAAGCCCCCGATGGCTATCGGGAGGCTGGAGGAGACCATATGAACAAAAAATTAAAATGGATAATAATCTCATTGGTAGTACTGATAGTACTGCTCGTGGTGCTTAAAAAAAGTGGTGTGTTAGGAAAAGATGAGGGTACGAAAGTCACTACAGAAAAAGTAGTGCGACGTACCATTATAGAAACTGTAAATGCAAGCGGAAAAATTTACCCTGAGATAGAGGTAAAAATGAGCCCGGATATTTCCGGCGAAATTGTTGAGTTAAATGTGGAAGAAGGTGACAGCGTAAAAAAGGGCCAGGTGCTTGCACGTATTTACGGAGATATTTATGCTACCCAACGAGACCAGGCTGCAGCCATTGTAAGTCAGCAGCAGGCACAGGTTGCAAATGCATCAGCTTCTATAGGAGCGATGCAGGCTGCACTCGAGCAGGCAAAAAAGACATATGATATGCAAAAGGAATTGTACGACGAGAAAGTCATTTCAATGAATGAATTCAATACCGCTGATGCCGCTTACAAATCTGCTTTGGCAAATTACAATGCTGCACGGGAAGGGATCGTTGGCAGCCAGGCAGGAGTGCAAAGTGCAAGAGCCGCATTAGCAAAAGCAAATAAGGATATAAGCAGGGCTACCCTGGAAGCACCCATGGATGGAGTAATTTCTTTGCTGAGTGTAAAAAAAGGTGAGCGGGTTGTAGGCAGCTCAATGATGGCAGGCACAGAAATGATGCGTATTGCTGATATGAGCAAAATTGAAATAAGAGTGGATGTTGGTGAGAATGATATTCCTAAAGTTCACCTCGGCGATAGCGCAACAATAGAAGTGGATGCATACAATAACAAAAAGTTTACAGGTACCGTTACACAGATCGCCAGCAGCAATAATGGCGCTGCAACGCAATCGGCATTATCGGCAACCAGTACCGATGTAACAAATTATAAAGTCTATATCAGGCTTTCCCCTGATTCTTACAAAGATCTTATCGATCCATCGAAGCCAAAGAGCTTTCCCTTCAGGCCAGGCATGAGCGCAAGTGCCGATATACAAACCAAAACGCACAAAAATGTTTTGGCGGTACCCATAAATGCGGTAACAACACGCGATAAAAATGATTCAACAGGCAATAAAACCGTGAAAGCTACGGATAACGCAAACAATAATGTAGCGATATCGAACAATGAAGTAAGTAATGCCAATCAACTTGAAGAAGTTGTTTTTCTTTTACAACCTGATGGCACCGTAAAAAAACAAAAAGTAAAAACTTCGATACAGGATATTAATGACATTGAAATAACCGAAGGATTGAAAGAAGGAGATGAAGTAGTTACAGGCCCCTATGACGTCGTTTCAAAAACTTTAAATGACAAAGCCAAAGTAAAGGTGGTGCCGAAGAGTGAATTATTTGATGCTAAAAAATAGGCCTTTTGATCAACAATAGTGTTGTCAATTTTAAGCTATTGAGATGTTGAAAGGCCACAAAATTTGTTTATAATTTACGAGTAAATTTGGATAAATAATTTTCCATTCAAACCTTGTCTTCTTTTATAAGTGTAAATCCTCAAGTTTAAATCATAATCAACTCCGGAATTCTTTCCTTTTTCCCACATTATGTAGTGAAGTCTCATTCCATGTTTTGAAACAATACCATTATTCCCAGGTATGGATTCATAAGGTATTATTGGGAAAGGTTGACTTACCTCAATACATTTTCTGCTAACCGTGTTTATTTTGTTTTGCTAAAATATAACGTGTTGCAACTTAAAAAATGTGATAAGAATATCGGGATTGTTTTTTTCAAAAAAGGCTCGTAAAATTTTTAATGATTTTATTCTCAGGGATATAAGGATTAGAAAGGCTTCTTTGCTGTAA